>JADLHI010000040.1 GCA_020848895.1 Hyphomonadaceae bacterium | reverse complement strand
CGCCAATCGCGCACATGATCGCCGCCGGCGCTATCTTCGCGCTTGGCCGCGCCATGTACGGCGCCTGGCCCGGCTTCTGGGCCGGCTTCGGCTGGCTGATGCTGCCCGGCGTTTGGTTTTCGTCGAGCCTCATTTCGACCGACGCCCTGCTCTTGCCGCTCTGGTCGATCGCGCTCTTTGCAATGTGGCGGCTCGTCAACACACGCGCATGGGCATGGGCCGCCGTGCTCGGCCTCGCCATTGGCGTCGGCGTGCAAGCCAAGTACGCGATGTTCTACTTCTTCCTCTGCACCGCGCTCGCAGCTTGGTGGCTTGAGCCCGTGCGAGCGGCGCTGGCGAAAGGGCGCGGCCTGCTCGCAACGCTGATCGCGCTGATCGTGATCGCGCCAAACTTGCTCTGGAACGTTCAGAACGGCTTTGTCACGGCGCGCCACACCGCGGCGAACGCCCACTTCGACAACACCGAAATGTTCAATCTCGACGAGCTGTTTGAGTTCATCGTCGGGCAAGCCGGCGTCATCGGCCCGGTCATCTTCGTCGTCCTGATCTGGGCGCTGTGGCGCGCCTGGCGGCGCAGCGACGGGCTCTCGACCGAGGAAAAATTCCTCATCGCCTACATCATCCCACCCTTCGTCATCATCAGCGCCATCGCGTTCATCTCGCGCGCCAACGCCAATTGGGCGGCAGTCGCCTATCCGGCATTGCTGTTGCTCGTGACAGGCACGCTGTTTTCCTCCACGGACGGACGACGGACGCTGGTCGCCGCCACGCTCGTCAACATCGCCATCGGCGCGGCGTTCGTTGGCGTGGTTGCCGCATACCCCGCGCTCGCTAACCAAGCCAAAGGCGTGCGCACCGCGCGCGGCTGGGAAGAAACCGCAAACGAAATCGCGCGCCGCGCGGCGGTGCAGCCCGGCGAACTGCCGTTCTCAGCCGTCATGGTCGACGACCGGATGACCTATTTCGAACTCAGCTATTACTGGCGCCAAGCGCGTCGCGCAGGCGCGCCGCTGCCGCCGGTTCGCATGTGGCTGCTGCACGGCACGGCGAACAACTCGGCCGAAGCAAACGATCCGATGCGCGCCGAAGAAGGCGGCCGCGTGTTGGTCGTTCACCTGACGCCCGCCTACTTGCCGCTCGTGGCGACCGACTTCACGACGTTCCGCCAGGTCGAACACTTGACCGTGCCGCTCGGCGGCGGCGTCAATCGCGAGCTGGAAATATCTGTCGGCGAAGGCTTTGCGCCACAGCCACGCGATGCCGCGTTCGAAGAACGCTTCCGCCAACAAATGGGCCTCGACTAGATCGGATCGTAGTCCGCAAACGAAGATCCGCCGCGTTCGGCCGAACAGGCATTCGCCCGAAACAGCGAAAACAGCTCACGCCCAAGCCCACGTGAATTGCCGACCAGATCGAGCTGCGCCGGTGCACGCTCGCGCCAATCGGCTGGCGAAACAACATCGAGCGCACCACTCTCGCCATCGATACGCAACACGTCACCGTTCCGCACTTTCGAGATTGGCCCGCCTTCCGCGGCTTCTGGCGTGATGTGGATTGCCGCCAACACCTTCCCGCTGGCGCCCGACATTCTGCCGTCCGTCGCCAGCGCAACGTGAAAGCCGCGATCCTGCAGCGCACCCATGAGCGGCATCAATTTGTGCAGTTCAGGCATGCCGTTCGCGCGCGGACCCTGCCCGCGCACGACGATTACGCAGTCACGATCGAGATCGCCGCGCTTGAACGCCGCTTGGACGTCCGCCTGCGAATCGAACACCAGCGCCGCCGCTTCAACGACGCGTTTTCCCTCCGCGACGGCGGAAACTTTCACGCATGCACGCCCCAGGCCGCCACTCAGCAGACGCAAACCTCCATCTGCCGAAAATGGCGCACGCGCGCCGCGCAACACATTGTCGTCCGCGCTCGTTGCCGGCGCGTCGCGCCAAGCAAGCGTCTCGCCGACAAGCATCGGTTCTTGCGCGTAAGCGGCGAGGTTTTCCGCGCCCACGGTCGCGATGTCTCCGTGCAGCAACCCAGCGTCGAGCAACTCGCGCGTGAGGAAGCCCATGCCGCCAGCCGCATGGAACTGATTCACGTCAGCCGACCCGTTCGGATAGATGCGCGCCAGCAATGGCGTCACGTGCGAAAGCTCAGCGAAATCATCCCAGGTGATTTCGATGCCCGCCGCCAATGCGATCGCGGGCAAATGGATGAAGTGATTGGTCGAACCACCGGTCGCCATCAGCCCCACGATTGCGTTCACAATCGCCTTCTCATCCACCACGCGGCCGATCGGCCGGTAGTCATCGCCAAGCCCCGTGATCTTCGCCGCGCGCTGAGCGGCGGCGGCCGTCAGCGCTTCCCGCAACGGCGTATTCGGCGGGACAAACGCCGCACCCGGCAGATGCAGTCCCATCACCTCCATCATCATCTGATTGGAGTTCGCCGTGCCGTAGAACGTGCACGTACCAGGCGCGTGGTAGCTTTCCGCTTCGGCCTGCAGCAATTCAGCGCGGCCGATCTTGCCTTCCGCAAACAATTGCCGGCGCGCGGCCTTTTCCTTGTTCGGCAAACCCGACGGCATCGGCCCGCCCGGCACGAAAATCGCGGGCAGCCAGGGAAAACGAAGCGCGCCGATCAACAAGCCAGGCACGATCTTGTCGCAAATGCCGAGCAGCAAGGCCGCATCGAACGTTGCATGCGAAAGAGACACAGCCGTGCTGAGCGCAATAACGTCGCGCGAGAACAGCGAAAGCTCCATGCCCTCGAAGCCCTGCGTGACGCCATCGCACATCGCCGGGACCCCGCCCGCCACCTGCGCAACGGCGCCGACCTTGCGCGCCGCGCCGCGAATGATCTCAGGATAGCGCTCATACGGCGCATGCGCCGAGAGCATGTCGTTGTAAGCCGTGACGATGCCGATCGACGGCCAATTACCGCCAAGCAGCTCGATCTTATCCTGCACCGCGCAACCGGCGGCGCCGTGCGCGCGATTGGCTTCCGCGATCTTCACACGCGCCGGCTTGCTGGCGTCGTAACCGTCAATGAGATCAAGATAGCGTCGCCGCCGCGAAGCGCTGCGCTCGATAATGCGTTGGGTGACGGCTTCGACGGTTGAGTGCATCGCCATCACTCCGGATCCCACCAAGCGCGGCCGTCGCGATCCATCAGCAACGCCGATTGCGTCGGGCCATTCGACCCCGCCGCGTACAAGTACGGTTCAGCGCCGCTCTCTTCCCAGGCCGCGAGCAGCGCGTCCGCCCATGTCCATGCAGCATCGACTTCGTCGCGGCGCATGAAGAGCGAAAGATTGCCGCGCACGACATCCATCAGCAGCCGTTCATACGCATCCGGGTAACGCACGTTGAATTCTTCCGCGAACGAAAGGTCGAGCGGCGCTGTCTTGATGCGCAAGCCGCCTGGCCCCGGCTCCTTCATGTTCAACCACAGGCGCACGCCCTCGTCAGGCTGCAGGCGCAACACCAATTTGTTCGGCGCGCCGGCGCCCGCGCCGAAGATCGGCACCGGCGTATCCTTGAACTGAATGACGATCTCCGAGCGCCGCGCCCCCATGCGCTTGCCGGTGCGCAAATAGAACGGCACGCCCGCCCAGCGCCAATTGTCGACTTCAGCTTTGATCGCGACAAACGTCTCCGTGCGCGAAGGCTTGCCGACCTCCTCGACATACGCCGGCGCCTTCGCGCCATCCACGAGGCCAGCCTTGTATTGGCCGCGAACGGTTTTCGACGCCACATCGGCCGGCCCGATCCGCCGCAAAGCCGAAAGCACCTTCAGCTTCTCGGTTCGGATCGCGTCTGCGTCCATGGAGTTCGGCGATTCCAGCGCCACTAAGCACAGAAGCTGCAGGATATGGTTTTGCACCATGTCCCGCAGCGCGCCGGATTTGTCGTAATAGTCCGCACGGCCCTCGACGCCGAGTTCCTCCGCCACCGTGATCTGCACATGATCGATCGTCGCGCGCGACCAGATCGGCTCGACCAGCATGTTCGCAAAGCGCAGCACGAGAAGATTCTGCACCGTCTCCTTGCCGAGATAGTGATCGATGCGAAACGTGCGCTGCTCGTCAAATACGGCGCCGACGCCGTCATTGATCGCACGTGACGACGCCAAGTCGCGCCCAATCGGTTTTTCCAACACGATCCGCGATGTCGGCGTGGCGAGCGCGGTTTCGGCCAAACGCTGCGCGATGGTTACGAACAGCGATGGCGCCGTCGATAGATAGAAGATGCGCACATTGCCATTGCCGT
>JADLHI010000039.1 GCA_020848895.1 Hyphomonadaceae bacterium | reverse complement strand
CGATCCGAGAAGCGATCCATCCAATCGCGATCCGGCGAACCTGGGACCATCTCGGCCGGCTGCTGATCGACTTGATAACAAGTGAGTTTCATCCCCTCCCTCCTAGACGCTCGCCCGCACATGCGCCAAGGGGATGTGCGCCATGCCCGCCACAGAAGCCGATCTTTTTGCCCGTTTCGATGCACTTGGCATCGCGCACGTGACGCACCGGCATCGGCCAGTATTTACCGTCGACGAGGGCCGCGACCTCAAAGCCGCGATGCCTGGCGGGCACACGAAGAACCTTTTCCTCAAGGACAAGAAGGGCGCGATCTTTCTGATCTGCGCCATCTCCGACACCGTCGTCGATCTCAACGCCACCTCCAAGCTGATCGCATCGGGCCGCGTCTCGTTCGGTTCGGCCGAGCGGTTGATGGAATATCTGGGCGTCGAGCCGGGTTCGGTGACGCTGTTTGCGATCGTCAATGACCCCGAACGCAAGGTGACGTTGGTGTTGGATGAAGCCTTGTTCGCGTTCGACCCCGTGAACTTCCATCCGCTCAAGAACGACGCCACCACCGCCATCAGCCCGGCTGACATGCTGAAATTCATTCGCTCCTTGGGGCGCGAGCCGGTTCGGCTGTCCTTCGATGCCGCAGGCGTCCCGACAAGAATTGAACCGGACGCCGCTCCGGCCCATGTTTAGCCCGAACGAGGGAACGCATGACTTTTATCGACGGCGCAGCGCCGCCCGAATCCGAACTTGTGAAAGAAGGCTCCGACCAGGGCTTCATGGCCGATGTCGTCGAGCAATCACGTGAAACACCGGTGATCGTCGACTTCTGGGCGCCATGGTGCGGCCCCTGCCGCACGCTTGGGCCACCGCTTGAAAAGGCTGTGCGCAACGCCGGCGGCAAAGTGCGGCTGGTGAAAATCAACATCGACGAAAATCCCGGCGTCGCCGGCCAGCTCGGCGTGCGTTCGATCCCGGCTGTCTACGCCTTCGATCAGGGCCGGCCCGTCGATGGCTTCATGGGCGCGATCCCGGAAAGCCAGATCAAACTCTTTGTCGATCGCCTCGCCGGCGCGGACATGACCGCCGAGATCGAGCCGCTGCTGGAGCAAGCAGCCGAGTCGGTGAAGCTGGGGGATATCGGCGGCGCGGCGCAGGCCTACACGGCCGTGCTGCAGCTTGATCAGACCAACATTAAGGCCATCGCCGGCATGGCGCGCATCGCGCTTGGCGCCGGCGATATCGCCAATGCGGAAGAGATTCTCTCCATGGCGCCGCCGGAGAAAGCCAACGATCCCGAGATCGCGGGCGTCCGCGCCAGCATCGAACTCGCCGGCAAAGCCGCGGACGCGGGCGACAATGACGAACTCGGCGCCAAAGTCACCGCCAATCCGAACGATCTGCAAGCGCGCTTTGACTACGCCGAGGCCCTCTCGGCGCGCGGCGATCTTGAAGCCGCGAGCGACCAGCTGCTCGCCATTATCGAGAAGAACCGCGATTGGAACGAAGGCGCGGCGCGCACGCAGCTTTTGAAAATTTTTGAAGCCGCCGGTCCGATCTCGGATGTCACCAAGCAGGGACGCCGCAAGCTGTCGGCGATTTTGTTCTCGTGAGCGCGTTCGGTTATCGCAAGCCCGCGGACCTGCCGCAAACGATCCCGCTCTTTCCGTTGGCCGGGGCGATCCTGATGCCGCGCGGCGTCCTGGCGCTCAACGTGTTCGAACCGCGCTATCTCAACATGGTCGATGACGCGCTGGGCGGCGATCGCCTGATCGGCATGATCCAGCCGGCCAGCGGCGATGAAAACAACCCGGCGCCAGATCTCTCCGACGTTGGCACCGTCGGCCGCATCACCGCATTTTCGGAAACCGATGACGGCCGCTACCTCATCACGCTGACCGGAATCTGCCGCTTCGATATCAACCAAGAACTGGAAGCCGGCACGCCCTATCGCCAAGCGCTCGTGAGCTTCGATGCGTTCGAAGGCGATTTTACCCAAGCCCGCGGCGAGCGCATCGATCGCGATGGCTTGATCAAATCGCTCAAGACTTACGCCTCGCTGCACGGCTTCGTCGTTGACTGGGAGTCCGTCGAGCAAGCGCCGACGGAAACGATCGTCAACGTCGCCGCGCAAATCTGTCCGTTCGATCCGGCCGCCAAGCAGGCGATGCTGGAGGCGGTGACGCTGGAAGACCGCTCCCAGGCCTTGCTCGCGCTGCTCGAATGGGATCGCGCCGCCGGCGACGATCAACAACGGCCGATCCAATGAGCGAGGTCGATCCAAAACTGCTCGAGGTTCTGATCTGCCCACAGACGCGCACGCCATTGCGCTACGATCGCGAGCGCCAAGAACTGATCAGCGAACGCGCCCGCCTCGCCTACCCCGTCCGCGACGGCGTCCCCATCATGCTGATCGACGAAGCGAGGGAACTGGGAGCGGATGAATAACCCCGCCACGTTTCCCGGCCAAACGAGCGCGCATCGCAGATGCGGGCGAGAGCAGAGCCGGGACCCAGGGGATAAAGGAGCGCGGCGCGCGTTGCCGCTGGGTCCCGGATCGCACCCCGGCTCAGGGCCGGGGCTGCGTCCGGGAAGCGTAAGAGTGTAAGAGCCTCACATCATGACTGCAGAAGTAATCTCCCGCCCCTGGCCCACGGACCTCGTCTTCGACCGCGCCGCCAGAGCGCTGATGATCGCTTTCGATGACGGCGAGACCTTCGAAATTCCCTTCGAGCTTCTCCGCGTCGAAAGCCCCAGCGCCGAAAACAAGGGCCATGGGCACAATGTCCCTCCGCCCGTCACCGGCAAGGCCAATGTCAACGTCGTCCGCGCCGACGCCGTCGGCCGCTATGCCGTGCGCATCAGTTTCGACGACGGCCACGACACCGGCCTCTATTCGTGGGACCTGCTCTACGATCTTGGCCGCGATAAAGACGAAAAGCTGCGCATCTATCGCGACACGCTGCGCCTGCGCGCGCTGAGAGACGAGGCATAGGTGTCCACGCTGCTCGAAGAAAAGCGGATCACCAAGCCAGCCAGCCGCTGGCGTAATTTCTATTGGCTCGACAAACAAATGCTGATCAACGGCGAGATGCGCGGCCCCGGCCGCACGCCGTCGAAATTCGTCTGGCCGACAAAAGACATCGCCGAGACCATGGCCGAAAAGCGCCGCGAAGAATGGGAAAAGATTGGCGTGAAATATCTGGGCGCCGAGGAAGAGAGCTAAGACTCTCACGCGAACGCGGCCTCGCCTTCGACATCATGAAAACGTCGTTCTTCCTCAACCGCCGCGCCCTCGTCCCCACCGGCAAGAGCGGCATGCCCCGCTGGCAAGATCTGCTCTTCATCTTCCTCGTGCGACATTCCTCAAGCGCGACGGAGTTCTTCCACATCCCGACAAGCCGCGTCGTGGAGCTGGACGCGCAGGTGGCTGTTTAGGCGCCCAGGCTGTGGAGGGCTGCTCGCTCGCCCAAAGAGTGGTATGAATGACGATGGACCAAGACTGGCTGCCACCTGGTCACCCTCAGCACCCGTTCAAATTGTCCCACGGGATACGATGGGGCCTTATGATCGGTGGCATCTTAGGCGTTGCGCTGTTCCTAGGTCTGACGTTGCTGCGGGTCCTCCTGTACGGCGCATAACTCGGGCAAATTGGGCGAAATCCGAAACTGTGACTCTCGTCACAGCGACAAGGCTAATCCTTAGCTACCTTCTCCTCATCGGAACGGGGCAACGGCCCCACCAAGAGGAGCAAGAGCAATGACCAAGTTTTATTCCCTGATGCTGGCGGCGATGTTGTTGGCCCCGATGGCCTTCGCCACGATGCAGCAAGCCGCGCAGATGGTTGCCTAAGCAACCTCGCGCCAACCCACCCAATCAACTCAATCGAAGCACAAATCCAATGACCAAGTTTTTCGCCCTCATCGCTGCCTGCGCCGTGTTTGCTCCGGTCGCTTTTAGCGTGATGACCCAAGCCGCGCAGATCGTCGCTTAAGCTCCCAAAGCGCTACGATCGTTGGCCCCAATAGCGCGGCCTGGAAATAGAACGGCGCAGAGGATTGCTCCCCCTCCGCGCCGTTCGCTTTTTAAAAGATCACCGCCGCCGCGTAGGCGAGCGCCGCCACCAGCGCCATCACCAGCGACATCCGATCGCTCACCGCATGTACGACAGGATCGTCCGGCATCTCGCCGCGCCCCGTCAGCAGCCACACACGGCAAAGCCAAAAAATCACCGCGCCGGGCAAGAGCCACAACCACATCGGCGAATTGTACGTGAACATCGCCACATCGCTCTGCACGTAAAGCGCCAGCACCAAGCTCGCCGCGAACGCCGATCCCACGCCCATGGCCTTCAGAATTGGGGCGTCCTCTATCTTGTAGCCACGCCGAATATTCTCCGGCGCGCCCTCGATCTCAGTCACACGCTTCACCAGCGCCAAGCTCAAGAAAAAGAAGCCGCAAAACGCCAGCATCCATGACGATGCCGGATGCCCCGAAGCCTCGCCGCCCAACAGCACACGCAGACCGTAGAGCGAAGCGAGCACGAAGATATCGACCACCACCAGCCGCTTCATCCAAACCGTGTAGAGGCTCGAAAGCATCATGTAACTCAGCGTGAGTACGAGAACGTTCGCCGCCCATCCCACCAGCAGCGCAGCGCCCGCAAGCCCCACCGCAACAGCGATGCCGCGCGCCGGCGAGAGCGCGCCCGTCGCGAACGGGCGGTTACGCTTGCGCGGATGGCGGCGGTCCGCCGGAATATCGAAGGCGTCGTTGAAAAGATAAACGCTCGACGCCGCGCAGCAGAGCGCCACGAAGGCCATCAGTGCATTCTGCCAGCCCTGCAGATCGGCCCACCCCTGCGCCGCGATCAGCGGGATGAACACCAGAATGTTCTTCACCCACTGGCGCGGCCGCAGCGCCTTCTCCAACGCCGCGCGCCCATCGCGCTCATCCGGCAGCACGCGCTCAACCGTCGTCAGCGCGGCCGCGCGATGTTGCAGCGTCACGTCGGCGTTGACGACAACCGCGCCCTTCGCCTTCTCCCAAACCTTGAGATCGGCAATCTCGTTGCCGGCATAGACGAAGCCTTCAGGGTACGCGGCGCTCAGCGCCTCGCCCTTCCGCGCCGATTTCAAATTTGTTACGCCATCCGACGCGAACACATCGTCGAACACGCCAACAT
>JADLHI010000496.1 GCA_020848895.1 Hyphomonadaceae bacterium | reverse complement strand
GCCGCAGATCCGGCTGCGCGCCGGTCGAGCGGCTCTGAGCGCCATGCCCTGGGGCGCGATGGGGATCGTTCGGCGGCTCACCGCCTTCCGCATGCACTCGCGTCATACGACGCCGCAGGCGCTCCGCCGCTTTATGGAATTAATGCGTCTGACGACACGCGAAGGTTATCTGAATCGCCTCGCGGTGCTCATGGATTACGATGTGCGCGACGAGCTGGCGCGCCTCCGCGTGCCGACGCTGTTCCTGGCAGCCGATCGCGACCATCTCGTGCCGTCGCTGGAGCAGGCCGAGTTCATGGCGGCCCGGATCCCGGGCGCCTCGGTGCTGGTGCTTCAGGGGCATGGCCACATCTGCCTGCTCGCACCCGATCTCGACATCGCGGCGCTCCTGCGCGCGTGGGCGCCGTTGACCGACGCGGCCGCTCACGTGCAGCCCGGCCGCGTCATGTAGGCGCGCGTCGTCGCCGTCCGGAGGATGCGTATGCTGGCAGAGCGTCTTCATGCGGCTCCTGTTCTGCGGTTCACCGATCGATCGGGCACGCGGCCGTCGACGGCGGTCGACCGATGGGCGCTCGCGCGCATCCAGCGCATCGTCGAGACGGCGCCGATCCGGTTCGTGCTGTGGGATGGATATTCGATCCAGCCGCCCGACGTCGAACCGGTTGCGAGCATCGTCTTCCGGAACAGGAGTGCGCTGCTCGGCTGGTTGTGGGATCCCGAGCTGAACTTCGGCGAGACCTACATGTGCGGCGCCGTCGAGATCCGCGGCGATCTGCACGCGCTGCTGACCGAGATCTATCGAGCGCTCCCGGAGTCGACGCGACGTACCGAACCGGACCACGAGCCGCACGACGTCGTGTCGTCGCGCCACAACGTTCACGTCCATTACGACCTGGGCAACGACTTCTATCGGCTCTGGCTCGACCGGCAGCTGCTCTACACGTGCGCCTTCTTTCCGACGCCGGACGCGACGCTCGAAGAGGCGCAGGTGGCGAAGATGGACCGCGTGTGCCGGAAGCTGTGGCTGCGCCCCGGCGAGCGGGTCGTCGAGGCGGGCTGCGGCTGGGGATCGCTGGCGCTGCACATGGCGCGCGCCTACGGCGTCACGGTGCGTGCCTGCAACGTCTCGCACGAGCAGATCGCCTGGGCGCGTGAGCGCGCGCGCGCCGAAGGGCTCGAGGGCCGCGTCGAGTTCGTCGAGGACGACTACCGGAACCTCACCGGCAGCTACGACGCGTTCGTGTCGGTCGGCATGCTCGAGCACGTCGGCCTCGATCAGTACGAGACGCTCGGCGATCTCATTGGCCGGCTGATCACCGCCGACGGCCGCGGCCTGCTGCACTTCATCGGTCGCGATC
>JADLHI010000038.1 GCA_020848895.1 Hyphomonadaceae bacterium | reverse complement strand
TCGCCGTACTTCATCACCAACGCCGACAAGATGGAAGCAACCCTCGAAGATCCGCTGATCCTGCTCTTCGAAAAGAAGCTTTCTTCGCTCCAGCCGATGCTGCCGGTTCTCGAAGCCGTCGTGCAATCGCAACGCCCGCTGCTGATCATTGCTGAAGACGTCGAAGGCGAAGCGCTCGCCACGCTCGTCGTCAACAAGCTGCGCGGCGGTCTGAAGGTCGCGGCCGTGAAGGCGCCGGGCTTCGGCGATCGCCGTAAGGCCATGCTGGAAGACCTCGCCATCCTCACGGGCGGCCAAGTCATCAGCGAAGACCTGGGCATCAAGCTTGAAAACGTCTCGCTCGACATGCTCGGCAAGGCCAAGAAGGTCGTGGTGAAGAAGGACGACACCACGGTTGTCGACGGCACGGGCGCGAAGAAGGACATCGAAGCCCGCGTCGGCCAGATCCGCAAGCAGATCGAAGACACCACGTCGGACTACGACCGTGAGAAGCTGCAAGAACGTCTGGCGAAGCTCGCCGGCGGCGTTGCAGTGATCAAGGTCGGCGGCGCGACGGAAGTCGAAGTGAAGGAACGCAAGGACCGCGTTGATGACGCGCTGAACGCCACCCGCGCTGCGGTGGAAGAAGGCATCGTCCCGGGCGGCGGCACGGCGCTCCTGCGCGCCGCGTTCAAGCTCTCGATCAAGGGCGATAACGACGACCAGAACGTCGGCATCACCATCGTGAAGAAGGCGCTCGAAGCCCCGATCCGTCAGATCGTGGAAAACGCTGGCGTCGAAGGCTCGATCGTTGTCGGCAAGCTGCGTGAATCGAAGGACGACAATTTCGGCTTCAACGCGCAAACCGAAGAGTACGTCGACCTGGTGAAGGCCGGCATCATCGATCCGGTGAAGGTCGTCCGCACGGCGCTGCAAGACGCAGCCTCGGTCGCCGGCCTCATCATCACGACGGAAGCCTCGATCGCCGAAGCCCCGAAAAAGGAAGCCGCCGGCGGCGGCATGCCAGGCGGCGGCATGGGCGGCATGGGCGGCATGGATTTCTAACGCGCCACAACGCGTTACCCCGGATGGCGACACATCGCCATTCCGGGGTCCATGCAAGACCAAGCACGAAAACGGAAACGGCGGAGCGAAAGCTCCGCCGTTTTTGTTTGCGCGCTAGCGTCTGAAGTTTAGCGTCGCTTCTCCTTAACCAGGAGAAGGGACGCCGCTAGATTTCTCGCCACCCAAGCTGCGTCGTTTTTGTTTGGGCCGCGTTCCGTTGTATCCCCGCCCCATGAGTCCCTTCGAATTCTTCATGGGCTTTTACGGCCTGCTGCTCGGCATCGGCCTGGCGGAGCTGCTGCTCAGCTTTGGCCGCCTCATCCGCGCGCGCACGCGCCCCAAGATCGGCTTCCTCACGCCGACACTCGGCGCACTCGTTTTTCTTCAGATTATCACGTCGCTGATTGATGCCTGGCTGCGCCTACAGCATCTGCGCATCGACCTCATCGACATGGCGATCCCGATCATTATCGGCATCGCCTATTTCCTCGTCGCCGTGACGGTCGTGCCGGACGATCACAACGAGTGGCAGAGCCTCGACGACTACTTCTTCGCCCGCCGCAAATGGACGCTCGGCCCGATCCTCGTGATCTTCATCCTCACGCTGTGCCTCGAAGTTCCGAGCACCCTGCGCATGGTTGAAAGCGAGAACTGGCTGAACTTGATCCGCTATCTCGTCCTCAACTCGTTGGCGCTGGTGATGATCTCCATCTCCTTGTTGGCAAAGCATCCTCGCATCGTCCTCGTCGCGATGCTCATTCAGATTGCAATGCTCAGCTTCATTTATTCGGCATACCTGCGCGTTTTGGGGCTGTCCTAGCCCCGCCCCACGTGAGCACGAAGCGCTCACGCTCGAACGCCGCGCTCGTGTAAAGCGCTTCAATAGCGTCTCCAAGGAAACGCTTGCGGGGCAACATCCGCCGCAAAGCAATCCGTGTACGCGCCGCGGGAAACGTAGCTTTGGAGCAAAGCTCCAGCGGGAAGCTCAAGACGCGCGATGGGCTGCACGGCAAATTGGTGGCATGGCCGCCATCGCTCCACAATCGCGCCTTTGGCCGCAAGCGCGCCGAGCCATCGGGCCACTGGCGAAGCGCTGCTTCCGCCGATAGCGTGCGCGCAATGACCGGCGCCGATGAAATCCGATTAGCCCGCCTCATCGCCGCCGAAGAGCGCGCGCTGGACATGCTGGCCGCGATTGAAGCGGCCGGCTTCATCCAACCAGGCCGCCGCGAGAGCGAAGTCGACGCGGACATCGCCGCCCTGGCCGAGCACGACTTCGGCGTCACGCGTCATTGGCACAAACGCCTCGTGCGCGCCGGCGCCAACACGCTCTGTGTATTCGCGGACAATCCCGAAGAACGCACGATCGGCGCAAACGACACGGTCTATCTCGACCTCGGCCCTGTCTTTGAAGCGTGGGAAGCGGACATCGGCCAAACCTACGCGATTGGAAACGATCCCGCGCACCACGCGCTCGTCGCCGCGCTCCCGAAGGTCTTCGAGGACACGCGCGCCCACGCGAACGCAGACCCTGACATTTCCGGCGCCGAACTTTACGCCCGCGCCTGCGCCGCGGCCGAGCAACGCGGCTACGTCTTTGGCGGCAAGATCGCGGGCCACACCATCGGCGAATTCCCGCACCTCACCTGGCCCGGCGAGCGCGAGCACACGCGCATCTATCCCGACAACCCCAATAAGCTAAGCGACCCAGATCACCTCGGCCGCAATCGCTTCTGGATCATCGAAACCCACCTTATCGCGCCCGATTGTTCCTTCGGCGGCTTCTACGAACGCCTGCTGCGTTCATAAAAGGGTTGCGTCCACGGCGTGTGACAATTCAGAAGCGACCGATGACACCGAGCGCCACGAAACATTGGTGGGAACGCGACACCACGCCAGGCTTTGTCCTGATCGCCGCGACCATCGTCTCATTCATTCTGCTCAACGGCCCGGCGAGCGCGTTCTTCCATCATCTGCTTGAGCAGCAAATTGGCGCCCTTTCCATCGGCGTCGGCGAAGGCGCTCACCCGCTGAACCTCCACCTCATTATCAACGACGCCCTGATGGTGATCTTCTTTCTTTATGTCGGCCTCGAACTGAAACGCGAAACCGTCGAAGGCCCGTTCAAGAACCCACGCGAAGCCGCGCTTCCGCTGGTCGGCGCCATCGGCGGCATGGCGGCGCCCGCGCTCTTCTATGTCGCGCTCAACACCAGCGAACCTGCCTATCTTCGCGGCTGGGCCATCCCCGCCGCCACCGACATCGCCTTCGCCATAGGCGTGCTCTCACTGCTCGGCCCACGCGTGCCGGCGGGCTTGCGCCTCTTTCTGCTTGCGCTCGCCATCATCGACGACCTCGGCGCCATCATCGTCATCGCGCTCTTCTATTCAACGCACCTCATCGGCTGGGCCCTCGGCGGCGCCATCGCGACATTCGTCGTTATGCTGATGATGAACCGCGGCGGTGTCACCGCGCTCTGGCTCTATTGGCTGCTCGGCCTCGTCATGTGGGGCTTCATGCTCATCTCCGGCGTGCACGCCACGATCGCCGGGGTACTCACTGCGATGACCGTCCCGATGCGCAACGCCGCCGGCGGCTCGCCGCTGATCGCCGCCGAGCACGCGCTCAAATACTGGGTGCAGTTCGCGATCATGCCAATCTTCGCGCTGGTGAACGCCGGCGTCGTGCTGCGCGGCGCCGGCCTCGAAACGCTGCTGCATCCCATCGCAAGCGGCGTCGCGCTCGGCCTCATCGCCGGCAAACCGCTCGGCATCATGCTCGCGACTTACCTCGCGTGCCTTGTGATCAAGCAACGCGCGCCGGCAACCGCGCCGCAGATGCTCGGCATCGCCATGCTTGCCGGCATCGGCTTCACCATGAGTCTGTTCATCGGCAACCTCGCCTTCGGCATGAGCGATCTGGCAACGCCCGTGCGTTTCGGCGTGCTCGGCGGATCGTTCGCTTCGGCGCTGCTTGGGTTGATCGTGCTGTGGTTCGCGACACGCAACGCGCATCCTGCGCCAAGCGCGCTCACGCAAGAAGAAGAACTGGCTGCCAAACACGGCGTGTTCGAAGAGCGATAAATACAAAGACGGCCGCACCGTTCCCCGATGCGGCCGCCTCACGTCGCTTTGTAGAGGGCGTCTCCTCCCCGAAACGCGACCGTCCGCGACGCCGACGATCGCGGCGAAATTGAGCCGCGTTGTGCGCCCGGTCAAGCGCTTCTCATGGTTAGCCGCGAAGCGTTGCGCGAACGCCGCTTAGCAGGCGCGCATTTGCTGCACTGCGGCAACCAGCTGAGCGCGCGGTACTTCCTGCTGAACCTGCTCGCGCGCCTTTGCGTAAGCCTCGCGATCTTCACCCAGGCCCGCCGCGATCTTGGCGCCGAGCTTCAGGTCCTTAAGTGTGACCACACCTTTGGCCAGTTCGTCCCCGCCTTGGATCACCGCGATCGGCGCACCGCGCTTGTCGGCATATTTCAGCTGCGCCTTCATCCCCGCCGCGCCGAGATAAGCCTCAGCCCGCACACCGGCGCGGCGCAATTCATCCGCCATCGCCAGCGCGTCCGCGACACGCGCCTGATCCATCACCAGCACGACAACCGGACCATCCGCCTCGGCCGCTTGCTGCGCTTGCAGCGCCGCCGCCAGACGCGAGACGCCAATCGAGAATCCCGTCGCCGGAATCCGTTCACCACGGAAGCGTGCGACAAGATCATCGTAGCGCCCGCCGCCGCCGATCGAACCAAACACGCCATCGCCGCCGACGAGTTGCCCCTCGAACACAGCGCCGGTGTAATATTCAAGTCCGCGCACGATGGTCGGATCGATCTGCGCATACGCATCCCCGACACCGAGCGCACTCAGCGCCGCATCGATGGCGCGCAGTTCTGAAACGCCATCTTCGCCGCCGATCGCCGCCAGTCGCGCAAGCACGTCCGCACGCGAGCCCGAACCGGCGCTCACCAAATCGAGCACCGCTTTCGCTTGCGACGCATCCAGCCCCGCGCCCTTGGTGAAATCGCCGGATTCATCCTTGCGACCCGCGCCAAGCAGCGCTTCAACACCGCGCACGCCCAAGCGATCGAACTTGTCGATCGCACGCAGCACGACCAACCGCGTCGAGAACGCATCTGCCGAAACGCCGATCTTCTCGAGCACGGCGTCGAGCAGTTTGCGTGTCGAAAACTTGATCTGAAACTGCCCATCGGCGAGCCCGACAGCCCGATACGCCGCGCACGCCATGGCGATCATCTCGGCATCTGCCGCAGGCGAAGCGCTGCCTACGGTGTCCGCGTCACACTGCCAGAATTCCCGGAAGCGCCCCGGCCCCGGCTTCTCATTGCGCCAAACCGGGCCCGCCGCCCAACGGCGATAGGGCTTCGGCAGCGCGTCGAAATTTTCCGCCACGAACCGCGCCAGCGGCGCGGTCAAATCGTAGCGCAGCGCCACCCATTCTTCGTCGTCTTCAAAGGCAAACACGCCCTCGTTCGGCCGATCCTGGTCCGGCAGGAATTTACCAAGCGCATCCGCATACTCGAACGCCGGCGTCTCCAGCGGCTCGAAACCCCAGTCTTCGTAGACCTTGGAGACCCGCGAAATGAGTTGCCGCTCCAACGCCAGATCCGCCCCACGGCGATCCGGCAGCCCGCGCGCGCGGCGAGGTTTCGGGCGGGGGGCGGCGGGATCGGTCATGTTGGGGACTAGGGACTACGGACTGGGTGCGAGAGTCGCAAGGGCGCCGCCCATCCCCGGTCGCTCGTCCCCAATCCCCAGAACGGCCCAGGACTTGCTCGCCTCTAAGGCGAAGAGGCCCAACCCATGCTCACCTGTATCGCTTTGATGCTTACCGTCGGCGCCGCCGAACTTCCGTCCCTGGCGACCGAGGTCGAAGCCGAAGCCCGCACCCTGTCCGCCCAGACCGAAGTCACCCCGACCTTCCTGGCCGGCGTTCAGGACTTCTCGCAGGACTCCGAACAACTCTCTGCTTCCCTCCGCCAACTCGGCGTCGCTCAGGACTTGCCCTGCATCTTCCACGGCATCTCCGAAGACGCGCTGGTTCACATGCGTGAACTCCAAGAGGCGGATACAGCCACCGAACGCGACATGGCCTTCAGCGCGCTGCGCGCGCTTCTCGACGACGCCATCCTGATCGCTCCGATGGCCGCCGCCGCGGTCGCCGACGCTCAGACCGCGCACGAGTAACCCGGCGCCGCTTTTGCTCTTGGTTCAGAGCCTACGTGCAAAGGACCCCGGCTCATGCTCACGTGTCTCGCTTTGGTTGCGTTTAACGTCGCCAGCCTTGGCGATATTCCGAAGCTGTCGAGCGATATCGAAGCCGAAGCCCGCGCGCTTGCGGCGATAGACTCGGTTTCGCCGGAACTGATCGCCCGCATTGAGTCCTTTTCCGCCGACGCCCAGCGTCTCTCAACGACGCTCAGCAGCGCCGGCGTCGGCCAGGACATGCCGTGCATCTTCCAAGGCATTGCCAGCGACGCACGCGAACGCGCCGCGGAGTTCTCCGCCGCCGACACGGCGGCCGAACAAGACGCCGCGCTGATGAACCTGCGTGTGCTGATGGACGACACCGTGATGCTCGCACCGCTCGCCGCCTCGGCCGCCGCCGATCGCGCCCACGAGCGCAACCTCGCGCGCCGCTAACCATCTGGACCGCGGCCCTTCAGGCCCGCATCGCAGACGTCGCTACCTTCCCTCAACCGTCTGCAACACCAACGACTCGGTCAGCACTTGCGGCAAAACTCGCGGCGGGCCGCCATCAGCTGGATAATACAAATAGAGCGGCACGCCCGCGCGTCCGTGCTCAGCCAGCGCCGCGGCGATATCGCCATCGCGATTGGTCCAATCGCCGACGAGATACGCGGTGTTGGTATCCGACATCGCGCCCGCAACCCGCGGCGTGAACGCTGTCAGCTCATTGACCTTACAGGTCACACACCACGCCGCTGTGAAGTTCACGAACACGGCGCGCCCTTCGCCTTGCAGCTGGCTTACCCGCGCCGCACTCCAGGGCTCGGACGCCACCACTTCATGCGTTTCCACGCCGATCAGCGGCCGCCAGATAAACGCCCCGGTAATCACCAATTGCAGCACGCCGAACGCCAGCCACATCCGCCCCCAGCGCGCCGACAAGATCAGGAACGTCACCGCCACAAACAACGTCAGCAGCGCAATCGTGCCTTCAGGCCCGGCCTGCTGCGTGAACACCCACACCAGCCACACCGCCGCGCCAAACATTGGGAAGGCGAGCACGTTCTTCACGCGCTCCATCCAGGCGCCTGGTTTTGGAATGAGCCGCT
Organism: Hyphomonadaceae bacterium; assembly: GCA_020848895.1. GTDB lineage: Bacteria > Pseudomonadota > Alphaproteobacteria > Caulobacterales > Aquidulcibacteraceae > Vitreimonas. The sequence continues at coordinate 24,812 of JADLHI010000038.1, read as the reverse complement.
GTAAGCCCGGCGCGAAATGCAACGCCGTGAGCGGCAAGGCAAAGCCTAGCCCGAGGGCTGCGAAAATCACCAACGTCGTCAGCGCCGATTGCGTGAGCGCCGCGCCAATCGCGCCAGCCATGAAAGGCGCCGTGCATGGCGTCGCCGCAATCACTGCAAGCGCGCCGGTAAAGAAGGCGCCCATATCGCCGCCGCGTGAAGCGAGTCCGGCGCCTACATTCTGCGCGCCCGCGCCAAACTCAAACACGCTGAGCAAGTTCAGCCCAATCAGGAAGAACAGCAGCGCCAACGCGCTCGTCACCCACGGCGCCTGCAGCTGGAAGCCCCAACCCACGGCCTCGCCCGCCCCGCGCAATGCGATCAGCAGTACGGCCAGCGCCAGGAACGTGACCATCACGCCGGCGAAATAGAGCACGCCGTGGCGGCGCGCGTCGCCGCTGTGCGCGCCGCCCGCGAACTGCAACGCCTTCACCGAAAGCACCGGCAGCACGCACGGCATAATGTTGAGGATCAACCCACCAAGAAACGCCAGGCCAACCGCCGCCAGGAGCGCGGCAAAGCTCAGGTCAGCCGCTTGTGGCGCTAGCGCCGGCGCGCCGCCTTCAAGCTCCGCCAGCGCGTAATCATCCGACATTGGCGCCGCGCGCTCATCCGTTCCGGCGATGGCCTCGCCAAGCTCAGCTGAAATCTCCACACCGCGCCGCGCCCAGGCGCCGTTGAGGTCTTGCATCTCGTAAACGACAAGCCCCGCCAGCGGCGCCTCACCAAGCGGCCTTAGATCGGACGTCAGCGAAAAACTCGCGCCGTCGACGCCAACACGCGCATGCTGCGGTGCCGCCGCCTTCACCACACCGCGCTCAAACGGAAAGAAACGCACATTGCGGATCGAACCGGCGTTCGGCAGCGACACACTGAGGCGCGACGGCGAACCCGCCGCGATCGTCGCGTTCACGCCATCTTGGCGGCGCGGAATATTCGCCGCCGCATCCGCCACGCGCGCCGCCCACTGCGGATCGTCACGACCTTGCGCAGCTACGGGCACGCTCAGCGTCAGCGTTGCGTCTTCGGGAATGCACACATCGGAACACACCAGCCAATACGCGGCCGCGGTCAGCGTCACCGTCGCGCCCGGCCGCGCGTTCACTGGCGCGACGACCTCGACCGGAAACAGCACTTCGCCTTCGTAGCCGTAATTCACCAGCATCGCGTAAGGCACAGCTTCGGGCGCCGGCCATTGGATTTCACCAGCGCGCCATCCGGCCGGCAGCGTCCATGTCAGCTGCGTGGGTTCACCGCTATCGCCGGGATTGCGCCAATAGGTGTGCCAACCGTCGTTGATCGCCTCGCGCAGCACGATCGTGAAGCGCTCGCCCGGCGCAACCGCCGCGCGCGAGGAATGCAGCGACGCCTCGACCTGCCGCGGCCCGGGCAGAGGCTGAGCAACCGCCGGCGCGACGGCAAGGAAACTAAGAAGAAAGGCCGCCAGTGCGGCAAAACGGACCATGAGTACGCGCATACAGGCTCAAGCGCCGAAGGCCAATGCGGCTCGCCCGCCCATGACCATTCGCACCACCGCCGCGCTGAGTTACCGGCGAGGCCAAAGAAAAACGCCCCTCGTTTCCGAGGGGCGTTTCTTGAACTTCGGTCCAAGCCCGCGTTTAGCGCAGCGGCGTCGAAGCTTGGATGCGCGCCGCGCGGCTCAAGATTTTCGGCCACAGGCCGAGCGAGAGCAGGTGCGCGTGCATCACCGCCGTCACGCCCTTGTCGCGCAGCTCAAGGAAGACGTCCTTCGGCAGCGCGTTGAGCTTGGCTTCCGAGATACGCAGATATTCGCCGAGCTTGGTCGGCTCATCCGGCGTGCCATCGGCTTTCGCGCGCGGCAGCGCCAGCGGCGTGGCTTCGAACAGATTGTGCTGATCCATCAGCTTCACGAATTCCTGGGTGCGCTTACCCAGCATGTCGAACTCGCGGCAGAATTGGATTGCTTCTTGCGTGTAACGCGAAGGTTTGTCGCCTTCGAAGAACGGCAGTTCCGGCGTCGACGACAGCATCTTCGCCGAGCGGTCGATGCAAACGAGAACGCGATCCTCGTTGCCCTTCTCTTGGCTTTGGTTAGCCAGGATCGGCAGGAACGGATAGCGGCGCGCAAACGCCGGAAGATAGACTTCCGGGTCGAGCGAGCCATCGGCGCCCAAGAACACGTTCATGCCCGGACGCAGACCCATGACCGCCAGCGGCGTCTTCGACTGCGTATCGAAAATGATCGGATAGCAAACCGCCGCCAAGCCGAACTCATCGACCGTCAGCGGCACAAGGTGCGTGTCAGCGAGGAACGCAAACGGATTGCTGACCTGGCTCACACCCAGCTTGCCGTGCTTTTCGACTGAAAGCGGCTCAAGCTGGTTGTAGAATAGAATTTTGCCCAGCGTTTGCTGGCCGCCTTGGGCGGTCGTCATGGTCGTCTCCGCGAGTTCCCTACCAATTGGGGGCTGTCAAAACCACGAATGCGCGGTTTCCGCAACACGTTAGCGCAAAACAACTGCGATGACCGGCCCTTTTCTCAGTCGCGACGCATGCTATTCCCGCCGGCGCGCCTTACAGCGGCGCAACATGCCTCCAGAGGGATAAATGAAGCCGATCCGTTGGGCCTTTGCCGCGATTTTGGGATTGACGCTGGCCGCGAGCGCCTGTGGCCCACGCCAAGCGCAACCGATGACGGCGTTCGAAGGCAAGCTTGCCGATTGGGCGCGGGAAATCCTCGCCGACAGTCCTGAGACCGCATCGCAGACCGGCGTTCAGGACGACGCTGCAGGGGGCTACTACAACGATCGCCTCGATGATCGCTCCAGCGTCGCGCTCGAAGCGCGCCGCAGCGCCGCCGTTCGCCGCTATGCCGAACTCCGCGCGCTCGATGTGAGCCGCCTCAGCGACGAAGATCGCCTCACCTACAATGTGCTGCGCGATCAATTCGCCAACGCCGCCGGCGGCGCCGCATTCAACTATGGCGACTTTGGCCCGATGTCCGGCGCCCACCCCTACGTCATAAACCAGATGGACAGCGCTTTCATCACGCTGCCCTCGTTCCTCGACGAGCGTCACGACGTCACCGACACGGCGTCCGCCGAGTCCTATCTCAAACGCCTGCGCGCCGTCGCCGACGCCATCGATCAAGAAACCGAACGCGCCCGCGCCGACGCCGCGCTGGGCGTGCGTCCGCCCGGCTTCATTCTCGACACCGTCGCCGGCATGCTCGAAACGATCTTGCGCCAGCCGCCGGTTTCACAAGTTTACATCACCAGCTTGCGCACCAAGCTCGAAGCGATCGCCGCGCGCGAACAAAACGCCGAGCGCCGCGCTGTCATCGAGCGCGACAACCAAGTGCTGCTGGCGCGGGCCGAAGCCATCGTCCGCGACCATGTGCTGCCGGCGCACCAGCGGGCGCTAGCTTGGGTCCGCGCCGAACGGCCGCGCGCTGGCGACGCGCCCGGCGTTTCGAACCTGCCGCAAGGGGCCGACTATTACGCGGCGGCGCTCAGAATCGAGACCACCACCGATCTTACGCCCGAGCAAATTCACCGCATTGGCCTCGACCGCGTCGCCGCACTCAACCGCGAACTCGACATTGCGCTGCGCCGTCTTGGTCTCACCGAAGGCACGGCCGGCCAGCGCCTCGCCCAACTCACCGCCGACCCGCGCTATCAATACGAAGACAGCGACGCCGGCCGCGCGCAATTGATCGCGGACGTGCAAGCACGCGTGAACCGCGTCATGGAGCGCGCGCCGCAATGGTTTGGCCGCCTGCCGCAAGCACGCCTCGAAGTGCGCCGCGTACCGCCGTTTGCCGAAGCCGGCGCGCCGGGCGCCTACTACAACCCGCCTTCGCTGGATGGCTCCAACCCCGGAATCTACTACATCAATATGCGCAATCTCGCCGAGATGACGCGCATCGATCTGCCGACGCAGGATTTCCACGAAGCCGTTCCCGGCCACCATTTCCAGATCGCGCTCGCGCAAGAACTCACCGACACGCCGCTCCTGCGGCGCATGACGTCATTCAATGCCTACAGCGAAGGCTGGGGCCTTTACGCGGAAGAACTCGCCGACGAGCAGGGCTTCCATGACGGCGACCCGGCCGGACGCATCGGCTATCTGCGCTGGCAGCTCTGGCGCGCCGTGCGCCTGGTGGTCGACACCGGTCTCCACGCCAAGAACTGGTCGCGCCAACAGGCGATCGATTACGTCTCCCAGACCACCGGCGATCTTCCCGGCGTCGTCGCCACCGAAGTCGACCGCTACATCGTCTGGCCGGGCCAAGCCTGCGGCTATGAACTCGGCCGCCGCGAGATCGCGCGCCTGCGGGAAGAAGCGCGCAACGAACTCGGCCCCGACTTCGACCTGCGCGGCTTCCACGATGCTGTGTTGTTGCACGGCGAAGTGCCGCTAAGCGTGCTCGATACCCTGGTGCGCGATTGGATCCCGCAACAACGCCGCAACGCCGAACGCGAGCGCAATCGGCGCTGACGCGGGGTCCGCTTCGCCTTCGACAAGCTCAGGCTGACGCTACTGGCGCAGCAGCGCTTGAATTGGCGTCATGCTGAGCCTGTCGAAGCACGACGCCACGCGCGCGCGGACCTGACGGGTTTTGCACACAAGCGCGTGAACCACGGGCCTGTGTACGCAAAACGCCGCGCGCTTGCCTCACCTTCGTCGCGATCGGGGCGCTCCGCTTACCGGCGTCAACACACCGTGTCCGGACGGTTCGGGAGGGAAACTGTCATGCTGCGCAATACTCGGCGCGCGGGCTTCTTGGCTTGCGCGATACTGCTCTCTGCGTGCGCGTCGCAATCGGCCACGCAAGATGAAGCCACCGCTCCAACCACGACGGCAGCCCAAGAACAGAGCATTGGGCCAATGGCGCCGCCGCCGCCACCACCGCCGCCATCTCTGATGGCGGACGGGCGCTCGCGCGCCGCCATTGGCGGGATCGCCTCGCCCTACGCGCAAACGGCCCCGCAGCCGATGCCCGGCGATATCGACCGGGAGAACTATGAAGACGTCGAAGTCAATCCCATCCACGTGGTCGCGGAAGATCCCGTCTCCACCTTCTCGATCGACGTCGACACAGCGTCGTATTCGAACGTGCGCCGCATGTTGAACGACGGCCGTCTGCCGCCACAGGACGCGGTCCGCACGGAAGAACTGATCAATTATTTTCGCTACGATTATCCGCTGCCGCAGACCCGCGAACAGCCATTCTCCACCAGTGTCACCGTTGCGCCTTCGCCGTGGGCCGAAGGGCGCCAACTCGTGCACATCGGCCTGCAAGGCTACAACATCGTCCCGCGCGAACGCCCGCCGCTGAACCTCACATTGCTGCTCGACGTATCCGGTTCGATGGGCGAACCCAACAAGCTGCCGCTGGTCATCCAAAGCATGCGCATGCTGGTTGAGCAATTGAACGCGCGCGATCGCGTCGCGATTGTTGTTTATGCCGGCGCTGCCGGCGCGGTGCTCGAACCCACGCCAGGCAACGAACGCGGCCGCATCGTCGCGGCGCTCGAAAACCTGCACGCGGGCGGCTCCACCGCCGGCGGCGAGGGGCTGCGCCTCGCCTACGCGTTGACTGAGCAGAACTTCCGCGGCGACAGCGTCAACCGCGTCATCATCGCCACCGATGGCGACTTTAATGTCGGCATCAACGATCCCGAAGAACTGGAAGATTTCGTCGAGCGCAAGCGCGACACCGGCATCTATCTCTCGGTGCTCGGCTTCGGCGGCGGCAATTACAACGACGCGCTGATGCAAACCTTGGCGCAGAACGGCAACGGCAACGCCGCCTATATCGACACGCTCAACGAAGCCCGCCGCGTGCTGCGCGACGAGATGGCCTCGAACATGTTCACGATCGCCAACGACGTGAAGATTCAAGTCGAGTTCAATCCCGCCCGCGTCGCCGAATATCGCTTGATCGGCTACGAAACCCGCATGTTGAACCGCGAGGACTTCAACAACGATCGCGTCGACGCCGGCGAGATCGGCGCGGGCCACGCCGTCACCGCGATCTATGAGATCGTCCCGGTCGGCGGCGCCACCTTCAACGATCCGCTGCGCTATCAGCGCGAAGGCGCCGCGCCCTCAACCGCCAGCGAACTCGCCTTCCTGCGCATCCGCTACAAGCTGCCGGGCCAAGATCGCTCACGCCTGATCGAACGCCCGATCACCGACCGCGATTTCGTCCGCGACATCGCCCAAGCGCCGGAATCGACACGTTGGGCGGTGGCCGTGGCCGGCTACGGCCAATTGCTGCGGCACGACCAATTCGTGGCGGCAAGCTACGGTTACGACGACGTCATCCGCCTGGCGCAATCGGCCCGTGGCGCAGACGAATTCGGCTGGCGCGCCGAATTCCTTCAACTCGCCCGCACCGCCGAAACCGCCGCCGCGCTGCCAACCGCGCAAAATGCGCAGCCAGGAAGGCGCTGAACTTAGCGACTCCCCGCCCCCTTGCGGGGCGGGGTTGGGGGTGGGGGTAACGGCGGTGTTCTTCCTGAAGAAGCCGCCGCTACCTCAACCGCGCATCAGTTTCAGCAAATACAATTCGCGCCACACCGAGCGTATCAGCCAGCACCTCGGCATTTGTGAATCGTAACATGCGATACCCGCGATTTTCGATCCATTGCTGGCGCTCAACATCACGCGACGCGACACTGATTGCCTCATGTGCACCGCCATCGACCTCAACAATCAACCGCGCCTTGTGACACAAGAAATCAGCGATGAACGGACCGAACGGCGCCTGCCGCCGGAAATGCGTGCCCTTCAGCGGCAAGCGTCGAAGCTCAACCCACAGCGCGCATTCGGCCTTGGTCATGGCCTGGCGCAATCGCCGCGCAGCAACGACTGCGCGTTCAGATTTGAAATGTGCTGACGAGTTCTCGTCTGGCAGGTCCGTGCGCATGCGCCTCTCCTGCTAACAACTATGCTTGCACCCCCACCCCTGCCCCTCCCCACAAGGGGGAGGGGTTAGAAAGAGACTAAGCCGCCCAAACCAACCGCACGCCGCCTGCTTCCGCGGCCTCGGTCAGTTCCGCATCGAGGAACGGGCCGTTCATTGAGGGGCGGAGCGCTTTGGCCAGATCGGCCTCCACGTATTCGCGCGCGTCGCGCTCATCGTGCTGGTGGATCAGGATGTGCGTCGCGCCCAGAAGTTGCGCTTCCGGCCATTGTTCGTGGCTGGCCAGACGCTTCGCCAAATTACCGGTCCGCGACAAAAACAAAGGCGTCCAGCCGCGGCCACCCGGGCCCGGGCGCGCAAAACAATACACAGCCGGTGCGGAACCGAATTGTTCATGCGGACGATGCACGCTGAAACGGTGCAAGCGACCTGAAATTCCACGGAAAATTGCTTCTGTCATCGGACGCCCCCGTTCAATAGGCCACATCGTTCGCTGTATGTTCCAAAGTGATACGCGACTCATTTGTTCTTGTAAAGTTCTATTGCGCGCCCGATCTCAAATTCCCGCGCGCCGCTCCCCATCTTTTCGCCGACCTCACACCCTGCGATCATTGCGACAATGGCTCACGCCCACGATCACACCACGCAAATCTCGGAGGCCGAGAAACGCTGCGCCGAAGCCGGCGAGAGCCTGACGCCGCTGCGCCGACGCGTGCTCGAACTGCTGCTCGATCAGCACGGCCCCGCCAAGGCCTACGATCTTCTACCGCTGATCGACGCCGATAAATCCGCAAAGCCGCCGACAATCTATCGCGCGCTCGATTTTCTCGTGCGCATGGGCCTGGCGCATCGCATCGAAAGTCTGAACGCATTCATGGCCTGCGATGTCGGCGCCTGCGCGCGCTCGACCATCTTCCTCATCTGCGAAAAATGCGGCGGCGCTGAAGAGTTCGACGCTGGGCACGCACTCGTCGACCTAAGCGAGGCGGCGAAGAAGGACGGCTTCACCATCCGCCGCACCATGATCGAAGCCAGCGGCCTCTGCGCCCAATGCCAGCAAGCAGCATGACTCATCCGGCGCCCCTGCCCGCGCCGCTCTACCAGGGCAGCGTCAACACCTGGGAATGCGACGACGGCGGCCACCTCAATATCCGCTTTCATTTCGAACGCGCGTTCGTCGGCCTCGCCCACATGGCGCGCGCTCTTGAATTGCCGCGCGCCAACACCGAAGCGGCCGGCTCGACGCTGCTTGCGCAAGAAGTGCATGCGCGCTTCATCAAGGAAGCCCGCCCCGGCGCGCCACTGGTCATGCACGGCGGCGTGGTCGAGATGAGCGAGAGCGAAGCAACCCTCTGTCTCGACATGCGCCACCACGATGGCGCGCCGGGCACGGCTTTCACGTTCAAAGTCCGCCACGTCGAAACACGTGGCTTGCGCGCCTTTCCGTGGTCAGAGCGCACCAAGGCCGCAGCCAAGCGCCTCAAGTGCAAACTCCCCGATCACGCCAAGCCGCGCTCCATCGACACCGGCGCCGCGCCTGCTGACGCCTCTCTCGTGAACGCCGCCGCTCTTGGCGCCAAGCGCATTGGCGGCGCCATCGTCTATCCCGACCATTGCGACGCGCTCGGGCGCCTGCGCGGCGAACACTTCCCCGGCCGCATCTCAGACAGCGTGCCGAACCTGCTCGCGCCGTGGCGCCGCGCCGCGGCAAGCGAAGGCGTGCAACCTGCCGGCGCCGTTGTCGAAGCGCGGCTTGTCTTTCGCAAATTTCCGCGCGCGGGCGAACTCATCGAAGTGCATTCGGGCATCACCGAGATCGCCGAAAAGACACTGCGCATCGTCCACTGGATCATCGATCCCGAAACCGGCGCTGCCTGGGCCAGCATGGAAGCGGTCGCGCTTACCTTCGACGTCAACACACGCAAAGCACTGACGCCCGGCGCTGAAGCGCGCGAGCGCATCGCGCAGCTGATTGTGCTGGGGTTGCAGGTTTAATATGGACCGCCGGCGCCTCGCCGGCCGACTCCAGCGCATGCCGGCGAGGCGCCGGCGGTCCATATTCACTGCACCAAAGCGTCGTGATACTTGCGCCCCTGGCGCGCCATCAACGCCGCGCTTTCGATCGCCGCCCGCGCACGGTCCGGGCGCTCCATCGGCAGCATGTGCCCCGCGCCTTCAACAGTCGCCACGCGCGCATCGGCCTTGGCGGCCGCAACACGATGCATCGCGGCTTCCGAAATCGTTGATCCCTTCTCCGCGCGCAACAACACCAGCGGATCGGTCACCTTGCGCAACGCGCCCCACGGATCGTGCCTTTGCGCCGTGTACGTCGCCGCTTCAAACGCCGGCGCGCACGCAAGCTTGAACCCGCCCTTGCCGTCTTCGATCAAACCGTCGCCGACATAGTCAGCGATCACTTCAGCCGGGAACGTCCTGAAAATTCCGCGCCCGGTAAACGCGGTCACCGCATCTTCCTTGCTTGCAAACTTGTTGCGCCGGTTCATGGCGCCGCGCGCCAGCGGCATCGAATAGCGGTTCAAGATCGGCGCAAGCGGCAGTTGCATGAACGCATAACCCGCCGCCGGCAAAATCACCGGCTCCAACAAAGCCAGACCATTCACCAGATCGGTGCGCACGCCCGCCGTCAGCAAGCTGATCGTCGCGCCCATCGAGTGACCCGCGAGCGTCACCGGCGCAGTGAAATGCTCAAGCACCGCGATGAGATCGTCGCGATGGCGCTTCCACGAGGTGTAGCTGAAAAGCTTGTGTGGCAGCGTCGTCAGCCCGTGCCCGCGCATATCGAGCGCCAGCACATGAAAGCGCTCCCCCAGCGGCTGCAACAGCGTGCGATAGGTGCGCGCGTTAAAGCCTGTCGCGTGAATGAACACGATATCGGGCGTCGCCGTCTCGGCGCCAAACGCAATGCCGGCCATACGCCCGCCGGGAACCTCGAACGAGACGCGGCGGAAGGTTTCAGAAGCTGTAGTCACTGGAGTAGGTGAGTAAGGGAGTAGGTGAGTAAGGCAATAGGGAAAACTCGCGCCCCTACGCCCCTATCTCACCTGCTCCCGTATTCCCCCAACTAGCCAAACACACGCCGCAAGATATCGCTCGTTCGCCGCCAAGGATCGCGGCGGATGGCGCGTTCTTCCTCGGCGATGAAATAGAAGCAGCCGTCAAGCGCCTTCGCCGTCGAGAAGTTGATGACCTCAGTTCTGAGATCGGACGTCATGCTCGACATGCCCACCTCCCGCAGCGCCGTGCGCATCAGCGCGAAAGCCCCGGAATCGGTCAGCGCGCGCGTCATCGGCGGACGCAGCAATGTCGTCAGCCGCGTCTCCGTGCGCCCCCGCAAATAGCTGGTTGCGCTGGTATCGCCGCCGCGCACGATATCGATCGCATCCGCAATCGTGATCGTCCGCACCGCGTTGGTGAACAGCGACGCCGCCTGCGGCATCACGCTCTCAGCCGCGTGGTTGAGATTTTCCTGCAGCTGATCGAGCGGCCCCGACATCCGCATCCGCGAGAGCGTCCGCTGCGTTTGCCCAAGCACGCCGGGCAACGGAATCCGCACCCGCGGATTGCCCCAGAACCCGTTTGGCTGCGCCAGCCGGTTCGTCGCGTTCATCGACGCCAGCGACAGCGCTTCCTTGATCCCGCGGCTCGCATCGCCCTGCGTCAAACCGTCCAGCAGCGGCCGCTGCGCAAACGCCGGCGTCGCGACAATGAGCCCGGCGATGAAGGCGCGCCGGTCGAATTGATTCTTCATAGCGCCTATCTCTAACACGCTTCCCGGACGCAACCCCGGCGTTAAGCTGGGGTGCGATCCGGGACCCAGAGCAAACGCACCTCGCTTTGTCAGCCCCTGGATCCCGGCTCTCCGCTGCGCTTCGGCCGGGAAGCGTTGGAAATATTCAGTCTCAAAGTGTCAGAGCCCGAACACCTGACAAATCACCCCAAACCCGCCATCATCCCCACCGAAATGACACTCACCGACCTCCTCCCTAAGCTCCATTACCCCACCCGCCTCGAAAAACTGGTCGACGGCTGGGTCCACGGCGTCGCCGCTGTCCTGCTCACTTTTGCAGTCGGCGCAGCGCTGGGCCTTGCGATCTGGCAAGGCGGCCTCGGTATGGCCAGCGCGGTCGCGGTCTACGGCGTCTGCGTGATGACCATGGTCGGCTGCTCGATGGCCTACAACATGACCGAAACGCCGGCGCGCAAGGCGCTGCTGCGCCGCTTCGATCACGCCGCCATCTTCCTGATGATCGCCGGCTCCTACACGCCCTTCACCACCATCCGCTTCGACGGCGCCTGGGCCATCTCGATGACGACCATCGTCTGGGCGCTCGCGCTCATCGGCGCCGCCGGCAAACTCTTCCTGCCGGGCATTGGCAAACGCCTCTGGCTCATCTTCTACGTCGCGCTCGGGCTGATGATCTTCGCAGCGTTCGGTCCGCTCGTGCAGACCGTGCCACTCCCTGGCGTCATCCTGCTCTCCGTCGGCGGCTTGCTCTATGTCGCCGGCATTCCGTTCTACGTGTCCGAGAAGCTGCCGTTTCGCCGCGCCATCTGGCACACCTTCGTCATGGCCGCCGCCGCCGTGCATTACGCAGCCGTACTGACAGGCGTCGTCTTCGCGTAGTTTCTTGGACCGCAGGCCTTCAGGCCCGCCCTTGCTACGCCAACAAAGATGCGGGTCTGAAAAGCCGCGCTCCGAACGCGCTTAGAGTCGCCCCGCCAGCGGGTGGCTTCTGCGCCACCCGCAAAGCCCCTGCGACGACACGTAACAAATCACCAAGTCCGCCGAGCCGCGCGTGTCCACGAACCACACACGCGTCGTCGCCAGCCCGCTTGAATCGACAAAGCACCACGCGCCGTCATTCCCGCGCGCAAGGCCCTGATCGCTGCATCGCCAAACGAGCAAATCCGCCAGCCCCTGCGAACCCGCATCAAACACGCGAATGTCCGCAACCCCGCCCCAGCCGACATTATAGATCAGCGCCACGCGCCTCTCCCGACAACAGAGCCAAACGGCGCCTCAGGCTCACATCTTGAGAGCCGCTACGTCAATCGGCGACGCGACGCGCCAGCGATGACGTCGCCTATCCTTCGTGCTAGCGCAATGCCAACGGAGCGCCACACCATGACCGAACCCACCTGCTTCAAAGTCAGCATCGAGAACAACGTCGCCCACATCGTCTTGAACCGCCCCGAAGCGTTCAACGCGATGCCGCGGCCGTTCTGGAACGAACTCCCGACGATCGTTCACGACATCAACGACAACGCCAAAGCCCGCGTTATCGTCATCTCCTCCACCGGCAAGCACTTCACCGCGGGGATGGACGTTTCCGTCTTCACCGATGGCGATGGCGTCTCCGCTCAAGGCGGCGATCCGCACGCGCGCGCCGAAGCCTTCCGCCAATTCGTGCTGACGCTGCAAGGCAGCTTTTCTTGCCTCGACAACGCGCGCATCCCCGTCATCGCCGCGATCCAAGGCGGCTGCATCGGCGGCGGCGTCGACATGGTCTCGGCCTGCGACATCCGCTACGCCACCGACGACGCCTTCTTTCAGATCGCCGAGATCAACATCGGCATGACCGCCGACGTCGGCACCTTCCCGCGCCTCTGCAATTTGATCCCGCAAGGTTGGGTCCGCGAACTCGCCTATGCCGGCCGTCGCCTGCCCGCCGCGAAGGCCAAAGAGATCGGCCTCGTCAACGACACTTTCGCCACCCAAGACGCGATGCTCGCGCACGTCATGGAGCTGGCGCACGAAATCGCCGCCAAGGCCCCTGTCGCGGTCGCCGGCTCCAAGCGCATGATCAACTACGCCCGCGATCATTCCATCGCCGACGGCCTCGACTACATCGCCACCTGGCAAGCCGGCATGTTCTCACCTCCGCACATGATGGAAGCCTTCGCCGCGAAGGCGCAGAAGCGCGAGCCAAACTTCGCCGACCTCGCGCCGCTCCGGAAGAAGATGTAACCACCACCACGTTTTCCCGGCCAAGCATCGCTTGCGATGCGCCGAGCCGGGACCCAGGGGATGAAGCGCGCAGCGTTTGCCCCTAGATCCCGGATCGCACCCCTGCGTTCGCAGGGGCTGCGTCCGGGAAGCGCCAGAAGCTAGAGTGCAAAAAATGGACATTCGATTTGTAAGCCCCGGTCCCAACCCGCCGCACGAGGTCAACGCCTTCGTTGAAATCCCACAGGGCGGCCTGCCGGTAAAATATGAGCTGGATCAGAAATCCGGCGCGCTCTTCGTCGATCGCTTCCTGCACACTTCGATGCTCTATCCGAGCAATTACGGGTTCATCCCGAACACGCTCGGCGAAGACGGCGACCCGCTCGACATTCTCGTCGTCACGCCGATGCCCGTCGTCCCCGGCTGCCTCATCCGCTCACGCCCGGTGGGCGTGCTGCTGATGGACGACGAAAAAGGCGTCGACGAAAAAATCCTCGCCGTCCCGGTCGATGCGCTCAACCCGTTCTACAAGGACGTGCAAACCCACGATGACCTGCCGCCGCTTCTCGTGGCGCAGATCAAGCACTTCTTTCAGCACTACAAAGATCTGGAGCCCGGCAAAATGGCGAGCGTCGGCGAGTGGGCGTCGCTCGACGTCGCCCACGAGCGCATCAATCTGGCAATCAAGCGCAAGAAATGACCGATAGCGCCATTGCCGCACGCATCGTCAATGCGCTCGAAGCCGGCGCCGACCGCGAAGCCGGAAGCCAAACCGCGCTCGTCTCCGTGACGCTCGACATGCTCGCCCGCGCCGACGCCGGCTCCATCGAAACGACACTCGTCCGCAAGACCCGCACGCTGGTTTTTATGAGCGCCGAATATCGCACCGACGACGGCGCGCGCATCGTCGCCGCGTCAAGCGTGCACAAAGTGCTCGGCGCCTAGCGCCGCCACTATGGACCGCCGGCGCCCTCGCCGGCATGCAATCAATCGAACAAGCACCGGCGCGTGTCGGTAGCACTGCGCCATGCCGGCGAGGGCGCCGGCGGTCCATAACTAAGCCCGCGGCGCGACCCAGCGCATTTCCACCAAAGTCGCGTCGTGCAGCAAGTCTGGTTCGATCTCGTCGAACGTCTCTGCCGCGCCGGCGCCATCCGGCAAACGATACACCCGCCAGAAGCGTCCATCCTCCGCGGTCGAGCACGCAAAGCCCGGCGCGCCGTCCACGAATTCCGCGCCGCAGAACGCCACTTGCTCCGGCGGCGCCACCGCGAACTTTGAGCGCCCGACGATTTCATCCACCGGGCTGTGCGCTTGCGTCGAGCGCGTCACCACCGAGTGCACGTGCCGGCCATCGGCCGTTGGATAGACGCGGAACACTTCCTCATCGCCCGCCGAAAGCGTGATCACCTTGAACGCCTGGCCGTCGACCTGATCGTCCACCTCGGCGACAATGTAGTTCGGCGCAGCCGCGCGCACCGATGCGACATTCATTTCAACCGGCGCCGTTATTCCCGCCGCACCATCGGGCCCGATCGTCGCGTCATAATTCGGCGCGACAGCAACCGGATAGGCCTCGTTCGTCTCGTGCGACGTCGGCTGTCCGCACGCCGCAAGCAGTAACGCCGCGGCGAAGAAAAACCGCTTCACGAGAATACCTCAAACAGCCCCGCCGCACCCATGCCGCCGCCGATGCACATCGTCACCACCGCGTGCTTGGCCTTGCGGCGGCGCCCTTCCATCAGCACGTGGCCAACAAGCCGTGCGCCCGTCATGCCAAACGGGTGGCCGATGGCGATCGAGCCGCCGTTGACGTTGTACTTCTCCGGATCGATGCCGAGCTTGTCGCGTGAATAGAGGCACTGCGACGCAAACGCTTCGTTCAGCTCCCAAAGGTCGATGTCATCGACCTTCAGCCCTTGGCGCTCCAGCAAACGCGGCACCGCGAACACGGGGCCAATGCCCATTTCATCAGGCTCGCAGCCCGCAACCGCGAAGCCCTTGAACAGGCCCATCGGCTCCAGTCCGCGCTTTTCAGCTTCCTTCTCATCCATCAGCACGACAGCGGCGGCGCCATCGGAGAGCTGGCTCGCGTTTCCCGCCGTCACGAAATTTCCCGGCCCACGCACCGGCTCAAGCTTCGACAGCCCTTCAAGCGTCGTGTCCGCGCGATTGCATTCGTCTTTCGTCACCGTGTAGTCGACGAAGCTCTCTTCCTTGGTCTCCTTGTTCACGACCTTCATCCGCGTCTTCAGCGGAACGATTTCATCGTTGAACAAGCCAGCAGCTTGCGCCGCCGCGATGCGCTGCTGCGAGCGCAGCGAATACTCATCCTGATAGTCGCGCGCGACATTGTAGCGCTTGGCGACGATGTCCGCCGTTTCGATCATCGCCATCCAGAGCTCGGGCTTGGTCTTCATCAGCTCTTCTTCGGTGATGTGATAACGATTGGCCTTGCCGCTCATCTGCACCAGCGAGATCGATTCAACACCGCCGCCCACAGCCGCCTTCGCGCCTTCATTCATGATGTAGTGCGAGGCCTGCGCGATCGCCTGCAGGCCCGACGAGCAGAACCGGTTCACCGTCGTGCCCGATGTCGTGACCGGCAGACCAGCACGGATCAACGACAGGCGCGCGATGTTGGAGCCCGTCGCGCCTTCCGGCGCGCCGCAGCCGATGACCACATCTTCGACCAATGCCGGATCGATCTTGGCCCGTTCGACCGCATGCTTAATCGCATGGCCCGTCATGGTCGCGCCGTGCGTATCGTTGAAGCCGCCCCGGCCAGACTTCGCCAAACCCGTACGGGCGTAAGAAACGATCACTGCACGGCCCATCGGGTCCTCCTTGAGATTGTTGCGCGCACACTAATCGCCGCGATGCGCGCGTCAAAGCGCGTATCGCGACGGCAGCGTCACAATAGTCCGCGTTACGAGATCGCGTTGTTGTTCACGAGGCCGCCGGTTGGGGCCGGCTCCGACGGCGGCGGCGCAGGTATGGGCGCGGACGCCGCGGCCCCACCCTGCTGGAAGATGCCGCGCCCGCGATCCTGGATCCACTTGGCGATGTCCTCCGAGAGCACCCCGGCCACGATCCCGACCAGCGACACCGTGAACGGGTTGAGCGTCGAGGACGTCGTCGCCTGCTGCACCGAAGAGGCGATCGAGAAGCCGGCGATGGCGGCGTTCGCCAGCACATAGAACGCCAAGGCCGCGCACATGCCGAAGATCAAGCGCACCACGATCTCGGCCATCGTCACCGGCACGGGCCGATTGAGATAGGCCGGGAACAGATAGAGCAGCGAACCCAGCGCGCCCATCAACAGCACCAGCACCGTCGACAACAGCGCCGGATGGCCTTGCGCCAAGAACGCGCTCGCGCCCAGCGGGCTCATGCTGCGCAACGCGTAGGCTTCGCCGCGAATACGCTGATAGTGCTCGTAGTCCGGCACAACGCTTTGCTGAAGCGCAAATACCCGGCGGTTGGCTTCCGCCACTTGCCCGCTCACCAAACGCTGACGCGCGACCAGCGCCGAACGCTCCGCCGTGCGGTCATCCAGCGCTTCTTCTTGCGACGCCAATTGTTGAACCTGCACGCTCAAATTGGCGATGCCCTGTTGATCGCCCGCCGGCAAACCCGGACGCGCCGCGAGCGCACTGATCCGTTGCGACAGCGCCTGCGCGCTCATGTCCGCCGCCGCGCTTTGCGTGGTTTGCACGTTCGCGCGCGTCTCGATATCGGCGATCGCGCCCACCATCGCGGCGCGCGCTTCATTGGTGCTTGCCTCGGCGCCTTGCACTTGCGTGTCGAGCGCGGCGATCTGTTGGTCGATTTCGAGAAGCTCGCCGCGCGGGCCGGCGCTCTCTGTTTCAAGCTGTTGAATCTGGCGATCGGCCGCATCGAGCTGCGCAAACGAGATGAGGCCATTGGTCGAAGGCGAAATCTGCGCGACGCCGAACTGGAAATCGCGCGAACTGAACACCAGCGCGCTCAAGCCGAGCACGCCCACCATCGCCACCGCCAGCACCACGCCCACGGAAAACTTATAGATCGTCATCGCCGATCATCCCCTTGGTTTGTCGACGCGCCGTCCCGTTCGCGTCTCGCCTCTGGCTCATGTTTAGCCCATCGCCGCGCGAGCCGGTTCAGCTTTTTTAACCATAATTGCCGACCCGGCCGTAGTTGACGCTACGTGATCACTATCTAGTGAACATTTTCTCATTCCTTCAATTTTCTCTTGTCAGCCATCAGCGAAGCGGTCATAAGAGGCTCAGCGCTCCTCCCCAAGCAGCGCGACCAGTCCAGGAGAAACTGAATGTCCGCCCTTCGTTCGCTCGTCGCCGCCGCCGTGCTCAGCGCCGCCTTTGTCGCCCCGGCCATGGCCCGCGACGTCTACACGATCAGACTGTCGGCCCCGGTCGCCGAACAGACCCGCATTATCGCGCTCAACACCATTTGGGATTGCAACGGCGACACCTGCCTTGCCCGCGCCGACCACGGCGTGAACGTCCGCTCGTGCCGCCAGTTCGTGCGCCAAGCCAATGGCCTGCGCATCGCCTCGTACGGCGACGCGAACGAACAGCTGACCGCTGACGAACTCGCCCGCTGCAACGGCGAAACCTATCAAGCGTCGACGGGCCGCTCAGGCCAATAATCGACCGCTTCAGAGCGATTGAATTGAGAACCGCCGGCCAGCAATGGCCGGCGGTTTGCTATGTGCGCCCGCGCAAGTCCTCGCGCCACGGATGCGCGCCACACGGCGCCAGCGTCAGCGCTTGCAGAGCGGGGTCGTCGGCAATGCGCATCCGCGCCGAACCGGTGCGCGCATCGACGATGCTATGCGTCAGCGGCGCGAGGCCGCCATTCGGCTGCCGCGCCAGAACCAGCACGCCGTGCGCGCCCGCAACGCGCGCGCCGCCAGCCACACGCGGCAATTGATATGTGATCCGCACACGAAACGATTCGCCGCTGCTTTCCCGTTTGTAACGTGGATGATCGAACAACGTCTGCGTCCCGTCCGCGTAGACAACTTCAATCGAGTCCGGCTCAAAACGCACGCCAATGCCCGCCGCGCACGCCGCGGGCCCCGCGCTCCACAAACCATTCAATTCGGCAGGCGGGCGCGCTGGTCCGGCGCAAGCCGAAGCCAAGAACGTCACGAAAAGGAGCGCCACTGCGCGCTTCATGCATCACGTGAGCTACGCTCGTATGGTTGATGCTGTCTGAACGTCGCTAAAGACTCGCCAAAACCAGGTGGGCGCCCCATGTGACGCCCTATACCTCACATGGATATGCCGGTCCCCGCCTCCCCCGCCCATCCGGGCGCAACGCCTGATCGCGGCCGGCCCGCTTCCGAACTGCTCGAAGACCTGATCGAGACATTTCCGGGCGAAACCGTCAGCGTCGGCGAACTGATCGACCGCCTGGATTCGCGCGCGCACGGCATGCTGCTTCTGGTGCTGGCGCTGCCCATGTGCGTCCCGAACGTGCCAGGCATTTCCACCATTTTCGGCGTGCTGATGCTGGCGCCGGCTTTGCAAATGGTGTTCGGCTCACGCCGCCTCATGGTGCCAAAGCGCGTACGCGAATGGCGCGTCAGCGGCGAGGCGCTGCGCCGCACGTTTCATCTGGCGATCCCGTCTTTGAAGCGCGTCGAATATCTCATCAAACCGCGCTGGTCGCGCCTCACGCGCTTTCCGGCAACCATCGTCGTCGGCCTGCAAACGCTGCTGATGGCGCTGGTGCTGATCCTGCCGATCCCGTTCGCCAACTGGCCGCCCGGCATGACTGTGGCGATGACGTCACTCGCGTTGCTGCAACGCGACGGCGTCCTCATGCTGCTGACGATCCCTGCCGCGATTGCGTCGGTCGCGTCCGTCTATTTCGGCGCCCGCATCGGCTTCGCCGTGATCGATCACGCGATCCAATGGATCAACGGCATCTTCACGTGAGCTGAGCGCAGCGCAACTCGCAATATGGAGCGCCGGCGTCCTCGCCGGCATTTCGGCGCTTGCTACCGCGCAGGCGCTTGTCGCGCTTCTAACGCCGTTGCCGGCGGGGACGCCGGCGCTCCATAGGAAACTCAGCAGCTACTACGGATCAGCCAGCCCAACTGCGCGCCGCCACGATCGGTCGCCGCTTCAACCGTCCGGCAATTGCGCGCGGCAGGCCGTGAGCCGCCAGGCTGAAACTCGGGATCGCCTTCGCCGTTACGGCGATCGTCATCCGAGAGCGGCTCATACACCGAGACCTCGCCGTTGGTGACAATGCACTCGCGCCGCGAGCCATTGGCTTCGCGCACGCGCACCAGCACTTCGCCCTCATCCAGCGACGACGCAAACGTCACCCGCACCGGCCGCGACGTTGCCCGCTGCGCGCACGTATTGATCGCAGGCATCAATTCGGGAAGCACCGAAGCCCAAGTGGGCCGCTCGCCCTCAATCACGCCGCGGCGCGCGCAGCCCTGATAAGGCACGCCTTCGAACAAGATGTTCGCGGTATATGGCAACTCAACGCCACTCGCTGTGCATGGCTGTTGTGAAATCGTAATGGTGAGCGGGCCAGCCACAACGCGCATGCCGCGCTCGCGATAATCGCGCTCGCCAGGAATGCCGCCATCTTCGCTGAGCCCCGTGCGCGTGAATTGCGCATAATCGTTGAGCAGCGTCAGTTCCCACGCGCCTTCGGCGCTGCCGAGCGCATCGATGCCGCCCGACGCTTGGAACTCACCCTCATACGCTGCGCGCTGCTCGGCATTCGCCGGCCCGCCCAACGCCGCCAAGGTTTCGGCGGCGATTTGAGCTTCACGTTCGGCGTTGCTTGGCACACCCGGCGCTTCGTCGCTCGAGGGCGCCTGGCGCTGGCATGCAGACAGTGCGGCGGCGCTCAGCATGAGCCCGATCAGCGCACCGCGGATCAAGGTCCGCATCGGCTTTCCCCCTCTGGCTCTGGCATCTGGATAGATGTCAGCACCCTCCTAAGGGTTAGTATAGCCCCATGCAGCGTGATTCCGGCGCCCCACTGTGGGAGTTTTTCGCGGGCGGCGGCCTTGCCCGGCTTGGCCTGGAGCCGGACTTCGCTTGCGTTTTCGCCAATGACCTCGATCCGTCAAAGGCAAAGGCCTACCGCGCGGCGTTTCCGCCCGGCGACGACATGCATGAAGGCGACATCTGGAAGCTCACGCCGGCAAAGCTGCCCGGCAAGGCGGCTTTGGCTTGGGCGTCGTTCCCCTGTCAGGACCTCTCACTCGCTGGCGCTCGCCGAGGTTTGGCGGCGCCGCGCTCGGGCGCGTTCTGGGGCTTCCACGCGCTGATCGAAAAACTGGGGCACGAGGGCCGCGCGCCCGACGTACTGGCGCTTGAAAACGTCAGCGGCCTTCTGAGTTCGCACGGCGGCGCCGACTTCGCCGCACTTATCCACGCGCTCGACGATCTCGGCTATCGCGCTGGCGCGCTGGAGATCGATGCCGCTTTGTTCACGCCGCAATCGCGCCCGCGCCTCTTCATCATCGCCACGCGCAATCCGCCGGCGCACCTCGTCGCCGCCGGACCGAGCGAGCCGTTTCATTCGCAAAGCCTGCGCAATGTCGTCGCGCGTCTGCCCGACGCGCTGCGCAAGCGCTATGTCTGGTGGCGCCTCGATGCGCCCGCCAAGCGCAACACGCGGCTCGCCGATCTGCTCGACGAGCACAGCGATGCCTGGAACAGCGAAGAGCAAACGGCCAAGCTCGTTTCGCAGATGAGTCCGCTGCAACGCGCACGCCTCGAAGCGCTGCAGGAAGGCGGACGCCGCGAAGTCGGCGCCGTCTTCCGCCGCATCCGCATCGAACACGGCGAGCGCATCCAGCGCGCCGAAGCGCGCTTTGACGGCCTCGCCGGCTGTTTGCGCACGCCCGCGGGCGGCTCAAGCCGCCAAATCTTGCTCTTCGTCGAAGGTAAGCAAATTCGCTCGCGTCTGCTCTCACCGCGCGAAGCCGCGCGGCTCATGGGCGTTCCCGAATACTATCCGCTGCCAAGCAGCCAAACCGCAGCGCTGCACTTGGTCGGCGATGCTGTCTGCGTGCCGGTCGTGCGCTGGCTGTCGCAGCATCTGCTGGCGCCGCTCTCCGGCGCCGCGGCAAACCGCAAGAGCGCCTAAATGCGCGCCGACGTTTTCGATCCCGCAAAACGTTCCGCCGTGATGCGTGCGGTGAAATCGCGCGACACCGCGCCTGAACTCACCGTCCGCGCCGCCGTGCGCGAGCTTGGCTATGCACGCCGCTATCGCCTCAACGGCGCTTCTCTTCCCGGCAAACCCGATCTCGTCTTCGGCGCGATGCGCAAGGCCGTCTTCGTTCATGGCTGCTTCTGGCACGGCCACGATTGCAAGCGCGGCGCACGCCAACCGAAAGACAACGCCGCTTATTGGCGCGCCAAGATCAACCGCAATGTCGCGCGCGATCGCGCAACGCTGAAGACGCTCCGCGCCGACGGCTGGTCAACACTGGTGGTTTGGGAATGCGAGACACGCGACCGCGATCAACTCGTACGCAAGCTGGCAAAATTTCTACGCTAACGCTTGGACCGCCGGCGAGGCGCGGCGGTCCAAGTTTCTAACGCTGGCGCTCCGCCCTCGCCCGCGGGGCCGATCCGCGGGCGAGGGCAGAGTTCGGGGCGTCAGCGACGCGGGAGGAGGATGCGCGCTCCCGCCCCATTTCTTCCCGCGCCGCCGCCATCAAGGCCGCTAGCGGCGCCGCCCCGATCAAACGGAGCGCAGGCGCCGCATCGGCGGACGGACCCAGCAATGCAGCGACGGCGAACATCGCCTTACCCTTATTGCAAATCACTCGCAATAGCAGAACATGCCTGCACTCAGGCGTCAAGCGGGCGACCCTAGGCGGCTGAACTGGCTTGCGACGCCGCAATCGGCGCATCGAGCGTGAACGCAAACACCGAGCCTTCGCCCAACTCGCTCTTGGCCGTGAGCTTGGCGCCCATGAGCTTGGCCAGGCGCAGCGAAATCGCCAGCCCAAGCCCCGGCCCTTCGCCGTCCGCACACAGCCGCTCACGCCCGAAGATCAGCGCCAACTGCGAACGCGACATGCCCGCGCCCGTATCGGCGATAATCACATTGAGACGCGCCAGCCCGCCGCCAATCGGCTGCGCGCTCATGCGCACGCGCACGCCCCCGTGCGTGGTGTAGCGGATCGCGTTGGCGAGCAGGTTGAACAGCACTTGGCGCACGCGCGCCGCGTCGATCTCGAGCAAAGCCGGCGCGCCGGGATCGACATCGACGAAGAGTTCAAGATCCTTGTCCTGCGCCGCCGCACGAAATGCGCTGACGACACCGCGCAGCATCTCCCGTGGATCCGTCGGCCGCGCCTCGATACGCACCTGCCCATTCTCGAGCCGATCGAGATCGGAAAGATCGTTCAGCACCAGGCGCAGCACTTCGCCAGCTTGCACGATCGTCGCGATATGCGCGCGCGCTTGCGGCGATTGCGCGGCGCGCCGCAAATGCTCGGCCGCGCCCGTCAAGGCCGACATCGGCGTGCGCAATTCATCGTTCATACGCTGAATAACGCGGCTTTTCGCGGCCGATGCCGCGGCCGCGGCTTGCCGTTCGCGCAACACTGCGGCTTCCGCTTCAAGCTGCGCTGCGTCCGAAGCAAGCAAGCTCTTCCAAAGATTGACGCCGAACGCCAGCAACAACAGGCCGCCCATCAGCGGCATCAGATCGAGCGGATTGCGCGCGCCGTTGAGCAGGTATTCCGCCAACGGCAGGCCGAGCAAGAATAGAACGGTCGATCCAGCACCCGCGATCGAGAGCGAAACCGAAGAGCGCAACGTCGCCGCCGCGTTCGCCAACGCGCCGAACAGATAGATGATCGCGAGCGTCTCCCCCGGCACATAAGGCGAGAACCACAGCATCACCGCAACGAGGTTGCCGTAGAGGTTTTGCGCGAAGGTCCAAATGAGAAGGCGCGGTATCGCGCGCGGCGCATCGCCGGCAGCGCAGGTCTTCAGCAAACGCTGGAACAACCATCGATCCAGCAACAGCACCGGAACGAGGCCCGCCCACCACATGAGCGGCGTGATCGACCCCACCACCGACGTCGCGACCGCCGCGACGATCGCGCAGGCGCAGAGCCGCAACCAGGTGTTCGCGACGCGCGCGCGTCCGACATTCGCCAAGGCGCGGGCGCGCTTGGCGCGGTCGAGCACGGGGGGCGCGGCAACCGGTGTCAAATCGGGGCCGATTGTGACCATTGCCTCCTGAACTTTGGTTAAGACGGGACGCTCTCTTGAACGGTCGCTCAAAGCGGTGTTGACCGATCATTCAAGGAGAACACCCCGATGCGCCCATTTGCCCTGGCATTCATAGCGGCGGCCCTATTCTGGGCCCCCGCGGCGCGGGCCGAGGTGGCGTCATCGTCGCCGACAAGCTTCGTCATCCACGCTGAAACCGAAATCGCCGCCACGCCTGCGGAGGTGTGGCGCAACGTGAGGCGCGTCGACCGCTGGTGGAATTCGGAGCACACCTATTCCGGCGACGCATCGAACCTTCGGCTCGATGCACGCGCTGGCGGATGCTGGTGCGAACGCTGGGGCAACCATCAATCCATCGAGCACATGCGCGTCGTCATGGTGATGGAGCGCGATGGTGTGCGCACGCTGCGCCTCGCCGGCAGCCTCGGGCCACTTCAAGAAATGGGCGTTACAGGCGTGATGACGTTCACCATCGAGCCACGCCCCAATGGCGCGAAACTCACACTGACTTATCGCGTTACAGGTGATGCGAGCCTTCACCTCGATCAGATCGCGGCCCCTGTGGATAGCGTCTTGATGGAACAATTCGAGCGCTTACGTCGCTTAACGAGTTCGGGAACCGCCGACTGAGCTTGGCGTTCAGCGCAGGCTCATCGCACCGGCGCCATGTTCCCGACCGGATCGGGCCGTACCCCGCGCCCGTCTTCTTTTGGAGGGATTCCATGTTTCGCAAAGCTTCCGCAGCTCTCGCTGCTTTGATGTTGGTCGTGGGTTGCACCACCGTCGATCCGGTCACCGGCGAACGCGAACCGAACCGCACCGCAAATGGCGCCATCATCGGCGCGATCGTTGGCGCGGCGGCCGGCACGCTCGCGGGCGGCGATGACCGCCGCAACGCCATGATCGGCGCCGGCATCGGCGCGCTCGGCGGCGCCGCCATCGGCAATTACATGGACCGCACCTATCAAAACCTGCGCGAGCGTCTCGCCGGCACCGGCGTCAACGTCGAACGCGTCAGCCAATCGCGCATCCGCCTGATCTTCCCGGCCGACCTCACGTTCGATTTCAACCGTGACACCGTGAAGAGCCAATTCGTCGGCACGCTGCGCGACACCGGCGGCGTTCTGCGCACCTATGACCAAACCACCGTTGACGTGATCGGCCACGCCGACTCCGTCGGCCCTGATGACTACAACCTCGACCTGTCGCGACGCCGCGCCGACAACGTTGCCAGCCTGCTGCAAAGCGGCGGCGTGCAAAGCGTGCGTATTTTGAAGGAAGGCCACGGCGAACGTGAGCCGATCGCCTCAAACGAGACCGATTCCGGCCGCGCCCAAAACCGCCGCGTGGAAGTGTATATCAGCGCTTTCCAAGGCTAATTGACGTAAGTCGACCGAAGGCGCCGTCACGCTCACGCGTGGCGGCGTTTTCATTTTTGGAGATAGACGCGGGCCTGCCCAAGGGCGGGCCCGTTGCTTTTAGCGAAACGGCGGCTCATCGAACGCGCGCAGCTTACGGCTATGCAAGCGATCGCGGTTTTTCTTCAACAACGCAATCGTCTCCAGCCCAATACGCAAGTGCGCGCCGACGGCGCTATCGTAGAAGCGATCCGCGACACCCGGCAGCTTGATTTCACCGTGCG
>JADLHI010000037.1 GCA_020848895.1 Hyphomonadaceae bacterium | reverse complement strand
TGTGTGGAATGACTGGAAAGGCCAGTTGCTCCGCGATCTCTATCGTCTCACCGAAGCGGCGCTGCACGGCGGCCGCTCGGACGAAGAGGGCGTACGCGCGCACTTGGCCGAGATTGCCGGCGCCGCAAAGGAGCAATTGCTGAAAGACATCGGCGGCGCCCGCGCTGACGTGTTGCAAGCGTGGCTCGATGCGCTCGATGACGGCTATTGGCTTAACCACGACGCCGACGCGCTGAAGTGGCACGCGCTTGAGGTCATGCGCGCCCGCACCGAACGCGCCATTCCCCATGTCGCGGCGCGTATTCGTGAGACGCAGGGCGTGACCGAAGTGCTGGTCTATGCCGGGGACCGCGCTGGTCTGTTTGCCAGCCTTGCCTCCGCGATTTCCGCGAGCGGCGCCGATATCGTCGGCGCGCGTGTGCATACGTCAAAAGATGGCGCGGCGTTCGACGTGTTCTCGATCCAGACAACGGGCCACAAGCCGTTCGGCTCCAACGATCCGCGCGCGCTCGAAGCGCTGAAGCAAAAACTCACCCGCGCGGCGCTGCACGATCATGCCGCGCCGCCACCCGCGGCGCCCTCACGCCGGAACGCCGCGTTCACGATCGAACCTTGGGTGCGCATCGACAACGACATCACGCCACACGCGACGGTTATCGAGGCGTCCGGCCGTGACCGTTTGGGCCTGCTGGCCGATCTCGCGCATGTCTGCGCCGAGGCGAAAGTCTCCATCGGTAGCGCGCACATCGATACGTATGGCGAACGAGCTTCCGACGTCTTCTACGTCCAGGAAGAGGAGGGCGGTGGACAAATCACCAATCCGCGCCGCATCGCCTCCGTGCGCTCCAAATTGGAAGACGTGCTGCGCGCCGCCGAACCGGCCGCGCCCGCCGATCCGGCAAAGGCGCCGCTGGCTGTGGCGCCCGCCTCGACGGCGCGTTAGCGGCGCGCTACGCCCGTAGCATCTCAAATTGAGTCGCCCGCCCGCATGAGCCTTGCCCGCAATACCGCCGTCATCGGCGGCTTGACCCTGATCTCGCGCCTTTTTGGTTTTGCGCGGGACTTGGCACTAGCGGCGGCGCTCGGCGCGGGGCCGGTGGCGGACGCGTTCTTCGCGGCGCTGCGGTTTCCAAACCTCTTCCGCCGCCTGTTCGCCGAAGGTGCGTTCAGCCAGGCGTTCGTGCCGGTTTATTCAAAGACGCTCGCCGCCGAAGGCGAAGAAGCGGCCAACCGCCTGGCGTCTGAAGCGCTCTCGGTTCTTTTGCTGATGACGGGTTTGCTGAGCGCGCTCGCGATCGCCGGCATGAGCTGGATCAATCGCGCGCTGTTCGCGGGCTACGCCAACGATCCGCACACGTTCCAACTGGCGACGGTGCTGACGCAGCTGTCTATGCCGTATCTCGTTGCGATGTCGGCGGCGACATTGTTCTCCGGCGTGCTCAACGCGCATGGGCGCTTCTTTGCCGCCGCCGCCGCGCCGATCCTGTTCAATCTTTGCCAACTCACCGCGCTTTGGCTCGTGCATGACAATCCGGAATACGCGGCGGTCGCGGCGATCAGCGCCGTGTCGATTTCCGGCGTATTGCAGGCGCTCTGGGTTTGGTGGGGCGCGGCGCGCTCGGGGACCAAGCTCGGCTTTCCGTTTCCGCGTCTGACCGCGGGTGTGAAGCGGCTTTTCATTCTGGCCGCGCCTGCGGCCATTGCGGGCGGCGCGCTCCAGATCAATGTGATGATCAGCCAAGCGCTCGCGTCGTTCGAGCAGGGCGCGATAACCTATCTCAACGTCGCCGATCGTTTGTATCAGCTGCCGCTGGGTCTCATCGGCATTGCTGTCGGGGTTGCGATGCTGCCGCGTCTGTCGCGGCTTGTGCAGGAAGGCGATGAAGCGGGTGCGCGTGGCGCGCTTGATGAAGCTGTGGCGCTCTCAATGGCGTTCACACTTCCGGCCGCCGCCGCGATGCTGGCGATTCCGTTCTATCTGATCGATGGCCTCTATTCGCGCGGCGCCTTCAACGCGGCTGACGCACACAACGCAGCGCTCGCGCTCATCCATTATGGCTGGGGCGTGCCTGCATTCGTGTTGGCGAAGATCTACGCGCCCGCCTTCTTCGCGCGCGAAGACACCAAAGCGCCGATGCGCTACGCGATCACGTCGATGGTGATCAACGTCGTCCTTGGCGCGGCGCTCTTCTTCGGCTTGCGTTCGATGGGGTTGCCGGGCTTCCAAGGCCTGGCGATCGCCACATCAACGGCCGCTTGGGTGAACGCGCTGCTGATGATCCGTTCGCTGGTGGCGCGCGGCGCCTATGCGCCCACGGCGGCCGCCTTCGGTCGTCTGCTCCGCATTTGCCTTGCGTCGGCAATCTTGTTCGCCGTCATGTGGCTCGGTTACGCCAACCGCGAGTGGCTCGAGGCGACGTTGGGATCGAAGGAAGCGTCCATTGCGCTGCTCATTCTCGGCGGCGGCACGTTCTATTTCATCGTCGCTTTCCTGGTGCGCGCGGTGACGATCTCGGAAGTCCGCGCCGCCTTTAAGCGCCAGCCCGGCCCTGCTGGCGGGGGAGGCGCCTTGCCGCCGGGCTTGGACGGCTGATAGAAGCCGCTCGCATGAACATGAGAACGAACCTCTGGCGATGGCGGGCCTGACCTGACGCCTTCTCGACGCGCAAAAGCGCGACCGTTCTCATGTTCCGGAGTTTCCAATGACCGACGCCGCCCAGCCCCAATACCAGGGCCCGCAACGCGTATTCTCAGGCATGCAGCCGACCAACGGCCTGCATCTCGGCAATTATCTCGGCGCCCTGCAAAAGTTCGTGCGCCTGCAGGACGAGTACGAGTGCATCTATTGCATCGTCGATCTGCACGCGATCACCACTGGCCCCGATCCCAAAAATCTCGCGAGCCGCTGCCGCGAAGTCGCCGCCGCCTACATCGCCGCCGGCGTAGATCCGAAGCGCTCGACGATCTTCATCCAATCGGCCGTGCGCGAGCACACAGAGCTTGCCTGGATATTCAATTGCGTCGCCCGCATGGGCTGGGTCGAGCGCATGACCCAGTTCAAGGATAAAGCCGGCAAGGACGCGCAGCGTTCCTCTGTCGGTCTGTTCGACTATCCCGTCCTGCAAGCCGCCGACATTCTGCTCTACAAGGCGACGCACGTTCCTGTTGGCGAAGATCAGAAGCAGCACTTGGAGCTGTCGCGCGACATCGCCCAGAAGTTCAACAACGATCACAACGCGCCGAACTTCTTCCCGCTGCCAGAGCCTTTGATCCAAGGCCCCGGCGCGCGGATCATGTCGCTGCGCGATGGCTCGAAGAAAATGTCGAAGTCCGATCCCTCGGATATGACTCGCATCAATCTCACCGATGATGCCGACGCCATCATGTCGAAGATCAAGAAGGCGACGACCGATCCGCTGCCTGTGCCGGAAAGCAAAGAAGGTCTTGCGGGCAGGGCGGAAGTCGAAAACCTTGTCGGCATCTTCGCCGCCGTGACCGAGCGCAGCATCGAAGACGTGCTGACCGAGTTCGGCGGCAAAGGCTTCGGCGTATTTAAGCCGGCGCTGGCGGAAACGCTGGCCGCCAAGCTCAGCCCCATCGCCGCCGAAATGCGCCGTCTCACGGCTGACACCGTGTCGCTGGACGCGATCCTGCAGGACGGCGCCGAGAAAGCCCGTGCCGTGGCGCAGCCGATCATGGCCGAAGTTCGCGATGTTGTTGGGCTTTGGCGCGCTTGATGTGGCGGCGCGATTGAGCGACGTTCGCGGGGCATGAGCAAAGATCTGCAAGCGTTCAGCTGCCTGGTCATCGCGGACGAGAGCGAGGAGTTCCCGGACGCGCTGATCTATGCCGGCTTGCTTTGCCGCTACACCGGCTGGCGCTTGCTGATGCTGCGCGTCATTGAACCATCCGATCCGGCGCCGTGGGCTTCGATCACCGAGGAGATGGCGCGCCAGGCGCGCGACGCGGCCGAGTCGATGACCCAGCGCTTTGCCGCTGAAGCCTGGGCCGAATGCGGCGTCACCGCTGAACCCGTGTTGCGTGAAGGGGATTTGAAGCCCGAGCTGCGCAAGCTTCTGCAGGAAGATACGACGATTAAGCTTGTGGTGCTCGCCGCCGCGACGCCGCCAAGCAGCCCGGGCGCGCTCATCGCGCAGCTTGGCCGCACCGGCGGCTTGTCGCCTCGCCCGGTGCCGGTGGTGGTGGTGCCTGGTGCTCTCACGCGCGATGAAATCCGCGCCATTGCGCTGCCGATGGCGGCGGCGGTCTCTGTTGAAAGTGAAGAAGAGCCGCCTGCGCCGCAGCCCCCCGCTGCTTGACCGATTTGGCTCAAAGGCCCACCTGAGCGGTATGTTTATCCAAACCGAAGCCACGCCGAACCCGCGCACGCTGAAGTTTCTCCCTGGCCGCGACGTGCTGGGGCAGGGGAGCCGCGAATATGCGGATGCCGATGCGGCGCTGGGCGCGCCGCTGGCGGCGGCGCTGTTCGATGTCGATGGGGTGGAGCGCGTCTATCTGGGCAGCGATTTCATCACCATCACCAAGTCCGAAGCGATTGAGTGGCCGCATCTGAAACCGCACGTGCTTGCCGCGATCATGGATCATTTCACCTCTGGCCGCCCGGTGCTTGGCGAGGGCGCCGCGCTCACCAATGAAACCGGCGAGGCCGATATCGCCTATGAAGGCGACGCCGCCGATATCGTCAAAGAGTTGAAGGAAATCATCGACGCGCGCGTCCGGCCCGCCGTGGCGCGCGATGGCGGCGACATCACCTTCCATTCCTGGGACCACGAGCACGGCATCGTCCGCCTCAACATGCGCGGCGCCTGCGCTGGCTGCCCATCATCGTCGCTGACGCTGAAACAAGGCATCGAAAACATGCTCCGCCACTACGTTCCCGAAGTGCTGGCGGTCGAGCAAGTGGTGTAGCCAGCGCGCATGATCGTGCTCGGCATCGATACATCATTGGACGCGTGCTCCGTCGCCATTGTCCGCGACGGTGAAATCTTGGCGCACCTGCAAGAGACGATGACGCGCGGGCAAGCTGAACGTCTCGCACCCATGGTGCGCGAGGCGGTGCAGCAAGCCGGTGTTGCGTTCTCCGAGGTCGATCGCGTCGCGGTAACGACTGGCCCGGGGTCGTTCACCGGCGTGCGCGTAGGTCTCTCGTTTGCCCGCGCGCTGGCGCTTTCAATTGGCAAACCGTGCATCGGCGTCTCAACGCTCGAAGCGCTGGCGTTGGAAGATGGCGAGGAGGGCGCGCGCGCCGCCGTCATCGAGACGCCAGGCGCCTCTTACGTCGCACGCTACGAAGCTGGCGCTGCTGTCATTGCGCCGCGCAATATTGAGCGCGGCGAGCACGAGGCGCTGCTTGTCGGCGCGCGACTCAAAGGGCCCGGCGTTACGGTCAATGCCGCCGCGCTCGCGGCGCGTGCGGCTAGGCTCGATCCGGCGCGCTATCCGAGCGATCCGACCTATCTGCGCGCGCCCCATGTTACGTTGCCGGGCGGCGCATGATCGAAGCCGCACCCGCCACCGCGGCTGAGCTGCTGGCCGCGCTGCACGCCCGCGCGTTTCCCAAACCGTGGAGCGCCGCCGAGATCGCCAAGCTCATGGAAAACCAAGCCGTCTTTGCACTGATGCACGGCAAT
The DNA here is from genome assembly GCA_020848895.1 of Hyphomonadaceae bacterium. Taxonomy (GTDB): domain Bacteria; phylum Pseudomonadota; class Alphaproteobacteria; order Caulobacterales; family Aquidulcibacteraceae; genus Vitreimonas. The sequence continues at coordinate 712 of JADLHI010000037.1, read as the reverse complement.
GGCGCAGAGCCCAACGGCTTTGTGATGGCCTGGGCGGCGGCGGGCGATTCCGAATTGCTGACTGTGGCGGTGGTTCCCGAAGCGCGACGCAAGGGCGTTGGCGCGGCGCTGGTTACATCCGCCGGCGTGGCGGCGCTCGTGCGTGGCGCCGCCTCGATGCACCTGGAAGTCGCCGAGGACAACGAAGGCGCCCGCGCCCTTTACCGAAAGCTGGGCTACGAAGAGGCAGGCCGGCGTCATGCCTACTACGCGGGCGAGGGCGGTTCGGTTGACGCCATTGTCATGCGCCGCGCGCTGCCGCGGCCGGTCGTTTAACGCCGCGAAGGTGGACATCGCCCCTGCGGAAGGGGTATCTCACGGCCATGGATCGCATCGAAAAACTCTGCGTCGAGAAGGGTATGCGCATGACCGAGCAGCGCCGCGTCATCGCGCGCGTGATCTCGGGCAGCCACGATCACCCGGATGTGGAGGAGTTGCACCGGCGCGCCGCGGCGATCGATTCAGGCATCTCAATCGCCACCGTCTATCGCACCGTCCGTCTGTTTGAAGATTCAGGCATCCTTGAGCGCCACGACTTCCGTGACGGGCGCTCCCGTTATGAAGAAGTGCCCGATCAGCACCACGACCATCTCATCGATATGAAGAGCGGCAAGGTCATCGAGTTTGTCGACGAAGAGATCGAACGGCTACAGCACGAGATTGCGCGCCGGCT
>JADLHI010000036.1 GCA_020848895.1 Hyphomonadaceae bacterium | reverse complement strand
GGCGCTGAATGGGCGTTTGCCGCTCATTGGGGTCGGGGGCATCGAGAACGGCCTGACGGCGCTGGCGAAGATCAAGGCGGGCGCCAGCGCTGTGCAGTTTTACTCGGCCATGGTGTTTCAAGGGCCGGGCTTGGTTGCGCGCATACTCGATGAACTCGACGGCCTGCTGATGGCCGAAGGCTTCGATCATGTCTCGGAAGCTGTCGGCGTCGAGCGCGCTTAGGAGCGGGCGATAACGCTGCGGTGCATCGAGTCCGTCCGCTCGCGGACGTCAGCGAGCAGGAGGCGGAGATCGCCGTTGAACTCGGTGTCGAGCTGGCGAAGGAAAATGCGTTGCTGCACCTGGCTGAGCCACAGCGCATCGGCGCCAACCGCGATATCGGTCACGCGCCAGCCGTGATCCGAGCGTAACACCTTCCAGCGCACCGTTGACGGATCGCCGCCGCGCGGACGGATGGTGCTGATGACTTCGACCATGGTGGCCGATGTCTGCTCGGAGCCGGAAACGTTGATCGACGCGCCGTTGAAGCGCGAGAATTGCGTTTGGTAGTTGGCGATCGCGTATTGCTCGAACGCCGCCAGCCAATCGCTGCGGAGCGTTGGATCGGCTTCCAGTGCGCCGCGATAGCGGCCGAGCACAAAGAGGCCGATGCGGCGCGTGTCCGCGAATTGTCCCATCAGTTGACGGAATTGCTGTTCGCGCTGCGCCGCTGATGCGGCGCCGAGAGCGGCGAGCGCGCGCGCAGCGTTGTCGCGAACGAATGTTTCCGCATCCGCGTTACGGGCCGCGTGCGCGTCCGGCGCAACGGCGAGCGCGCCGAGGCCAACGAGGCCCGACAAGAACGTGGCGCGGGTAACGGAACGGGTGGTCACGACAAGTTTCTCCTTCAGTCCTGCAGCGAGGTGGGAAGCGCGAGCGCCTCCGTGAAGACTACGGAATTCTGCGCCTCTTGGATTTGATCCGCCTGTGGCTGAATTGCTTCAGCGGACGCGCCCCCATTTGGCGTGTTTGTTGCCGGCTCTTCATCTATGCCGTCGAAGTCTGGCGAATCTTCGGCATCTGCGCGTCCGTTTTGGATCGCGGCTTCGCGCGCGACTTCGTAAGTGGCGCGATATGCCAGGTAGAGATCGCCGCCTTGCGCTTCCATCGCATCGATCGGATCGAGCAAGGCTTCGCGTTGTGCGACGCCGGCAATGACGGTGCGCGCGGCGCGCGCTGTGTCGATGTCGTCGAACTCGGCCCACGTAAGAGGATCGAACGCGACGTCGATAATGCGCCCGGCGCTGTCGCGCACGGTGGTCGGTCCGAGCAGCGGCACAAACACGTATGGCCCGGACGGCACGCCCCACACGGCGAGCGTTTGACCAAAATCTTCTTCGTGACGCTCAAGGCCCATGCTCGTCGCCGGATCGAAAATGCCGGCAACGCCAATGGTGGTGTTGATCGCAAAGCGACCGGCGGTCGTGCCGGCGCGATTGACTTCGCCTTGCAGCACGTCGTTCGCGAAGATAACGGGGCCTTTGAGGTTGCGAAGGAAATTCAGCACGCCGGTGCGCAGCGGGCCGGGCGTCACGGCGCGATAGCCGCGCGCGACCGGCGCCAGCACGGCATGATCGACGCTCTGGTGAATGCCGAAGAGGCTGCGGTTGAAGCCTTCCCACGGATCGCCGGTATCAGCCGCCGGTTGAACAGTTTCCGGCGCGGCGTCTTGCGCGGACGCCACCGTTGGGACGGCCAAGCAGGCCGCCAAAGTCAGCACAGAAACTAGTCCCCGCATGTTCGGACCCCCTTAGGTCCAGCGCAGATAATGCCGAGGTAAGGTTAATCAACTTGCCTGTTTCGGGCCTGAACGGACCGTTCAAGAGAGCGGCTTCGGAAGGCGGCTCAACGCGCTGATCTTGTGAGTAATTCGCACGAGCGGCGCTGAAGTCACACTCAGGCGGAAACTTATCCACTGTCCGTAGGGGCAGCGGCAGCGAGCAGACGCTTGGCAAGGCCGCCTCCCACGTGGCATATAAAGATATGTTTATATCTGCAACCCAACCGGTCCCGGAGTTGCGCGACGCCGACCGCGTGGTCGCGGCGCTGCGGGCGGCGGGCGAGCAGACGCGGCTACGGGCGCTGGCGTTGCTGACCGAGGGCGAGTTGGCGGTGGGCGAACTCGCGCAGGCGCTGGGACAAAGCCAGCCGCGCGTGAGCCGGCATTTGAAACTGTTGACGGAAGCGGGGCTTGTGGAGCGCGCACCGGAAGGCGCGTGGGTGTTCTATCGCTTGCCGCGCGCGCACACGACCGAGCGGCAGTTCGCCGAAGCCGCGCTGGCGATGCTCGATCCAAGCGATCCGGTGTTGGCGCGCGATGTTGAGCGGCTGAACGAAATCCGCGCCGCGCGCGATAAAGCGGCGGCGGAATATTTCGAACGCAACGCCGCCGATTGGGATCGCGTGCGTGCGCTGCATCTGCCGGAAGCCGATATCGATAGCGCCATCCTAGAAGCGGCAGGTGCGGGGCCGTTCGATTTGATGGTCGATATCGGCGTTGGCCAAGGACGCATGATTCAGCTCTTTGCCGATCGCGTGCGGCGCGCCGAGGGCTTTGACACCTCGCGGCAGATGCTGGCGATCGCGCGCGCTTCGTTGGACGGCCTCAAAGCCAAGGCAGCGGTGCAGTTCGGCGATGCCTATGCGCCGCCGCTGGAAGCGGGGGCGGCGGATCTGGTGACGATCCATCAAGTGCTGCACTTTCTCTCCGATCCTGGCCGCGCCATAGCCGAAGCTGCGCGCCTGCTGAAGCGCGGCGGGCGCTTGCTGATCGTCGATTTTGCGCCACATGCGCTTGAGTTTTTGCGTGAAGAGCACGCGCATCGCCGGCTTGGCTTCACAGACGCCGAGATCGCCGAATGGTGTGAGGCCGCAGCATTGACGCGACCAAAGACAACAACACTTGCGCCGAATAAGCGCGAAGCCTTGACGGTGAAGATATGGGCTGGGGCGAAGGCATGAGCGTCGAGCACCTCCAGGATTTGATCGCCGATAGCGCCGGCCGCGGGCGCCAGACGCGTGTGTCGTTCGAGTTCTTCCCGCCGAAGACGGAAAAGCTCGAGGCGGAGCTGTGGACATCTATCCGCAAGCTCGAACCGTTGGCGCCGAGCTTTGTGTCGGTGACCTACGGCGCGGGCGGTTCAACGCGGGACCGTACGCACCGCACGGTGGCGCGCATGGTCAGCGAAACGACGCTGAAGCCCGCGGCGCACCTCACAACCGTTGCCGCGAACAAGACCGAAGTCGATGGCGTGCTGCGCGATTACTGGCGCGCAGGCGTGCGGCGCGTGGTGGCGCTGCGCGGCGATCCGCCGGGCGGCGTCGGCATGCCATATCTGCAGCACCCGAATGGCTATGCGAGCGCGATTGAATTGGTGGAAGCGGCCTCGCGCATCGGCGCCTTCGATATTTCCGTCGCCGTGCATCCCGAGAAGCATCCGTCGAGCCCGAGCTTCGAACACGACATCGAGAATTTCAAAAAGAAGCTCGGCGCCGGCGCCTCGCGCGGCATCTCGCAATTCTTTTTTGAGGCGGACATCTTTTTGCGCTTTCGCGACCGCTTGGCGAAGGCGGGCGTTTACGCGCCGATCCTGCCGGGGATCATGCCGGTCACCAACGTGAAGAGCTTGCGCAAGATGGTCGAAGCATGCGGCGCGACGCTGCCGCGTTGGATGGTGCGCCTGTTTGAAGGTTTGGACGACGATCCCGAGACGCGGCGCTTGGTGACGGCGGTGACGACGGCGCAATTGTGCGCGCGGCTGGCGGCGGAAGGGGTGGAAGATTTCCACTTCTATACGCTGAACAAGGCCGATCTCGCGTACTCGATCTGCCGCATCCTGGGCGTGCGCGCAAAGGAGACAGCGCAATGAAACGCGAGCAAAGACTGAGCGCGCTGAACGCAGAACTCGCAAAGCGCATTCTGATCCTCGATGGATCGATGGGCGCGTATTTGCAGGGGTTTGGGCTGAAGGCGGAGGATTTTCACGGTGCGCGTTTTGCGGATCATGCCAGTTCGCTGAAGGGCAACAACGATCTGCTGACGCTGACGCGGCCGGAGATCATCACGCAGGTGCACGAGGCGTATCTGAACGCGGGCGTCGATATCATCGAGACGAACACATTTAGCGCCACCCGCATCAGCCAGTCGGAGTATGCGCTGGAAGAGTTGGCGTACGAGTTGAACCTGGAAGGTGCGCGGCTGGCGCGGGCGGCGTGCGATAAGTTCGAAGCGGCCGATGGCAAGCCGCGCGCGGTGGCGGGCGCGCTGGGGCCGACGACGAAGCTGCTCTCGATGTCGCCCGAGGTGAACGATCCGGGGCGTCGCGACTGCGATTTCGACACGATGGCGGCGAACTATGAAGAGCAGGCGCGCGGGCTGATCGAGGGCGGCGCGGATGTGTTGCTGATCGAGACGATCACGGACACGCTGAATTGCAAGAGCGCGCTGTGGGGCGCGTGGGAAGCGTTCGACAAGACGGGCGTTGAATTGCCGATCTGGATCAGCGGCACGATCACTGATCGCTCGGGGCGGACGCTTTCTGGGCAGACGGTGGAAGCGTTCTACAATTCGGTGCGGCACGCACGCCCATGGGCGATCGGGTTGAACTGCGCGCTGGGTCCGGCGGATATGCGCGCGTTCTTGGCTGATCTCGCGCGTGTGGCGGAGTGCGCGGTGAGCGCGTATCCGAACGCTGGGCTGCCGAACGCGATGGGCGCCTACGATGAGACGCCGCATTCGATGGAAGCGCATTATGCGGAATGGGCGAAGGCGGGGTTGCTCAACATTGCTGGCGGCTGTTGCGGCACGACGCCGGAGCACATCGCGCACTTGAAGCATGCCGTTGAAGGCGTGAAGCCGCGCGTGGCGCCGGCGCATGATGCGCGGATGAAGTTGGCGGGTTTGGAGCCATTCAATGCAGCTGCGTAAATATGGACCGCCGGCCAGCGCCGGCGCCTGCAAGGAGGGAGCGCGGGGCTCCGCCCCGCATGCGCGCCGGAGGCGCGCGCTCCAACTTTCTAACGCCGGCGCGGGCCGGCGAGGGCGCCGGCGGTCCATATTTGCGTCGCGGGTCGGCACATGACCTCTGCCAATCCATTCGCGAATTTCGTTGTTGTCGGCGAGCGGACGAACGTCACCGGGTCGGCGAAGTTTCGTAAGCTCATCGAGGCGGACGATTATGCCGGCGCGCTGGTGGTGGCGCGCCAGCAGGTCGAGTCGGGTGCGAACGTGCTCGATGTGAACATGGACGCGGCTTTGATCGATGGACCGGCGGCGATGCGGCGGTTCTTGAACCTGATCGCGTCGGAGCCGGATATCGCGCGCATTCCGCTGATGATCGATAGCTCCAAATGGGAGGTGATCGAGGCGGGCCTCAAGTGCGCGCAGGGCAAGTCGATCGTGAACTCGATCTCGCTGAAGGAAGGCGAGGAGAAATTTTTCCACGAAGCGCGGCGTGTGCAGCGCTATGGCGCGGCCGCCGTGGTGATGGCGTTCGACGAGCAGGGACAGGCTGATACGGCCAAGCGAAAGATTGAAATTTGCACGCGCGCGTATCGGTTCTTGACCGACAAAGTCGGGTTCGCGCCCGAAGATATCATCTTCGATCCGAACATTTTCGCCGTCGCCACGGGCATTGAGGAGCACGCGGACTACGCCAAGGCGTTCTTTGAGGCGACGGCGTACATTCGTTCAGAGTTGCCGCATGCGCATGTGTCGGGTGGGGTGTCGAACGTGTCGTTCTCGTTCCGCGGCAATGAGCCGGTACGCGAGGCGATGCACGCAGTGTTTCTCTATCACGCGATCCGCGCCGGCATGGACATGGGCATCGTCAATGCCGGTTCATTGACGCTCTATGATGACGTTGAGCCGGAATTGCGCGAGCGCGTTGAGGATGTGCTGCTCAATCGGCGTGAGGACGCGACGGAGCGGTTGCTGGAGATTGCCGAGCGCGCGAAGGCGGGCGGCAAGAAAAAAGATGCGGAGCGCGATCTCTCGTGGCGTCGGAAGCCGGTGAAGGACCGCTTGGCGCATGCGCTGGTGCACGGGATCAACGAATTCATCGTTGAGGATACCGAGGAAGCGCGCTTACAGGCGGAGCGCCCGCTGCATGTGATCGAAGGACCGTTGATGGATGGCATGTCCATCGTTGGCGACCTGTTCGGCGCCGGGAAGATGTTCCTGCCGCAGGTTGTGAAATCGGCACGGGTAATGAAGCAAGCGGTCGCGCACCTCATTCCGTTCATGGATGAGGAGAAGGAGCGGCTTGGCCTCGTTGGCAAATCCAACGGCAAGATCGTGATGGCGACCGTGAAGGGCGACGTGCACGATATTGGCAAGAACATCGTCGGCGTCGTGCTGCAATGTAATGGCTACGAGATCGACGACATGGGCGTGATGGTGCCGTGCGATCGGATTTTGGAGCGCGCGAAAGAGATTGGCGCCGATGCGATTGGGTTATCGGGGCTGATCACGCCGTCGCTGGACGAGATGGTGTTTGTTGCGAGCGAGATGGAGCGGTTGGGGTTGAACCTGCCGCTGCTGATCGGTGGGGCGACGACATCGCGGACGCACACGGCGGTGAAGATCGCGCCGGCCTATTCGGGGCCGATTTTGTATGTGCCGGATGCGTCGAAGGCGGTGCCGGTGGTGCAGAAGCTGCTGGGCGACGATCGCGACGTGCTGGTGAAGGAAACGCGCGCTGAATATGACGCGGCGCGTGAGGCGTATTTCGCGGGGCAGGACAAGCGGCCGCGTCTGCCGTTGGCGAAAGCGCGGGAGCGCGCGCCGCAGCTTGAGTTTGCGCCAGTGAAGCCGAGTTTCTCGGGCGTGCGATCGTTCGACAATTATCCGCTCGAAGAGCTTGTGCCGTACATCGATTGGACGCCGTTCTTTGCGTCGTGGGATTTGATCGGCCGCTATCCGGCGATTTTGGAAGATGAGATCGTCGGCGAAGCGGCGCGTAATTTGTATCGCGATGCGAAGGCGATGCTGGAGCAACTGGTCGCTGAGAAATGGGTGAAGGCGTCGGGGGTTGTCGGCTTCTGGCCGGCCAACCGCGACGGCGATGATGTTGTGCTTTGGGCGGATGAGACGCGCAGCAAGGAAATCGCGCGCCTGCACACGTTACGGCAACAGATCGATAAGGGCGAAGGGAAGTACAATTTTGCGCTAGCGGATTATGTTGCGCCGCTCGAACCCTCTCCCCCCTTGCGGGGGAGAGGGCAGGGTGAGGGGGGGCGTGCCGACGCGCAGGCGCCGGAGCGTTTGAACGCCCCCCACCCCCCAACCCCCGCCCCGCAAGGGGGCGGGGAGTCGATAGTCGATTACATAGGCGCGTTCGCGGTGACGGCGGGGATTGGCGAAGAGGATGTCGCTATTCGCTTCAAGCGGGCGAACGACGATTACTCAGCGATTCTAGCGCAGGCGTTGTGCGATCGTTTGGCGGAGGCGTTTGCTGAGGCGATGCACGCGAAGGTACGGCGCGAACTTTGGGGCTACTCCAAGGATGAAGCACTGAGCGCCGACGATATGATCGCGGAAAAGTATCGCGGCATTCGCCCGGCGCCTGGCTATCCGGCGCAGCCTGATCACACCGAGAAGCGCACGATCTTCGATCTGCTCGAAGCGCGTGAGCGCACCGGCATCGATCTCACTGAGAGCATGGCGATGACGCCGCCGTCTTCGGTGAGCGGGATCTACTTCGCGCATCCGCAGGCGGAGTATTTTGGGACGGGCAAGATCG
>JADLHI010000035.1 GCA_020848895.1 Hyphomonadaceae bacterium | reverse complement strand
GTCGCGGCGTCGATATTCGCGGTCACATCGGTGATCGAGGTCAGCACATCGATCGACATGTTCGGGCAGCGCAGTTCTTCCTCGCGCGCCTGCGCCATGAAGCCATTTTCGATGTAATTGTTGTCCGTCGTTGAAAGCGCGGTGACACAGGAGATCACGCAGTGATGGTTGGTGAGCACAAGCCCCTGGCCGCTGACGTTTGACGCCGAGCAGCCGGGTAAACGCGCCGTACCGGCCATGATGCGGTCAAGCCAAGCTTGATCCGGCGCCCAGCCCATTTCCTCGCGCATCCGATCGGCGGGGAAATTGTCGAAAGTCCACATGCCCTCTTCGGCCTGCGCCCCCGGCGCAACGCCCAGACCAACCAATCCAAGTACAGCCGCAGCCCTGCGCAATTTCTGGCGCATGTTGTCCCCAATCGACTCAGTTCGCGCGAGAAGACGCGAACGCGCCGATCGGGGCAAGCGGCCGAGGGAGTCCGGACTCTTAGAGGCCGACGGCTGTGAGCATCTGCTGTTTCACCTCAGCCGAAACGTCTTCAGCGTCGTTGATGAAATCGCGCGCATCGCTCTCGGTTGCGCCGGTGATCATGACGTTGGCGCGATCGTCGTTTTCGCCCGGACCGCCGTCCTCGGCGTCCACATGCACCGTGCGACCGCCGGCGTTGACCAGCACCGTCGCACTATCGCCGTTCGGATTGTCTTCGTCAGCGGCAACCGAAATATTCACACCGGGCAAGCGCAGAGCGAATACTTCCGGATGCGGCTCAGCGCTCAACGGTTCCGCGGCGCCGAGACGCTGAATTTGGTCGGCATCGAGCAGCGATGACATGCCTTCAGCGACAGTCGACGCGGTTTGGCGTCCGTCCGGTGCGGTGATGATGTAGGTCTGCACGCCTTCGACGGCGCGTACTTCGAGCGTGTAGCCTCCGGCAGGCTCAGGCGCGGCGTCGCTCGAGGAAGAATAAGAACCAGTGCACGCACCCAGGATCAACGGGGCGGCCAAGGCCAACAGCAACACTCTCATCCAATGCTCCCTGCGCTCTCTGGTCACCCCGGTCATAGCACGCCCCACACGCGCTGGCGCGCGGGGCGGACCGGTCGCACTTGTGGCGTGCACGGCTATCGTAGCCGTTCTCAAGCCTGGAGATGCAACCGCCGAGCATGGCGGATGCATCCAGCGCCAGGAAAAAGCGGCGCACGGGCGGCCTCCCTCCATAGGAGGCGGCCATGGATGACCGCCATATCGGAGAATTTCAGGCGCTAGCGGGTGCGCTCGAAGCGGACGACCTTCTGGTCACGGTCGAGATAGGCCACGCGATATCCGGCGCGGCTCCAAGCATGCGCCGCCGCGCCTTCCGCGCGATTGTCGTTCGACCAGAACGACCGATGCTTGGTGGCGCTCAACGGCAGCTCCTTGCCAATGATGCCCTCGATGTCTTCGAAAGTGAGCATTTCCGGCCGGCCACGGCGGCGTTCAAGGTGGGCCTGCAACGGCTGATACTTACGCAACGCTGACATACACGCGCTCCCATCGCGTTGTCCGGACCGGGCCCGGAACGGTGACGGGTTGGAATGATGAACTGATTTGCCGGTTATGCACAGAATCGGGGCGCTATTATTCCGCCACCGAAATTCACCGGCGCATCAGCTCGCTCATCACGGCGCTTGCGGCGGCAAGATGATCTGACACGTGTTCGGCGCAGCGTTTACATTAAAGCGATATTCCGTGTTCGCCGGCACACGCACGTAAAATACGTCGCCGTTCGGCTCGGTGTATTCGATCACATAATCATTCGGTCGCCGGCAGGGCTTCATCGCGCTCGTAAAGGTGGCGCAGTGACGAACGCCGGAGCCGTTATCGAGCGAGACCACGCCATTGTCGTGGATGACGGCGCGCCCGACTGCGGCGCCTGCTTCACGAGCGGCGTTAAACTCAGCGGCTTCGATCGTATCGCAGGGCCGCGTCGGCGCATTCGCCGGCGCCCATGCCGGACCACACGCGCTGAGCAGCGCCAAGCCGACCGCCATCGCCGCAACTTTCATTTGCATCTCCCCTGGCGCGATGATGACGCAGCGCGACTCGATACGGAAGCCACTGGATTTCACTGGCGTTCGGCATAGGCTGGCGCTTCCATGAGGTCACCCATGCGCCACGTTGTTTTCGCCGCCCTGCTCGCATTGGGCGCATGCGCCACTCTGGGCGAAAGCGGCCCGTCATTGCGCTACGCTGACGCCGCAAGCCGCGGCGCGTGGGCGACGTTGCTTGCGGGCCGGCCAAACCAAGCGCAAGTCGAAGCCACGACGGAAAATTGGTCGCGTGCGCTTACGGATAGTTTCGCGTGCGAAGTGCCAGTTCGCCAAGTTGTGGATGCGGGCCTGGTAGGCGCGCTTGAGATCGGCGCGATGAACGCCGCGGCAAGCGGCGGCGGCGAGCGCGAGGTCCGCCAAGGCGCCGCCCGCTACGCATTCACACTCGCGCAGATGTTGATCTCAGATCATGAGCGGCCGACGGCGGAGCGCTGCCAAGCGATGGCGTCATGGGCGCCGCGCGTTGCAGCGGAGGGGCGCGAGGCCGTCGCTCGCGCGCGCCGCAACGGCTACATGGAAGGCGATTACGGCTTGCTGCTCAGCCTCCTCGCGCGCTGAGCCATTAGTCTCGCGCATCGTGTCCTCGGTCACAGCGGAAACACTTTTCTCTCCCTAACACGCCCATCACAGGGCGGGACAAGTCAAGGAACCAGGCGCTTACCGCATGCGTTGCGGCAACGTGAGTTCCTTCATTACAGAGCGAGGAGACGAAGGTGAGCAAAGACAGAGATCACGGCCACGACACGCACGGCGCCACCACGATCCGCGCTTCGGCGGGCGGCGGTAGCGGCGGCAAGTGGCTGCTTGGCGCAATCGCTGCGGCGGTTCTGCTCGGCGGCGGCTATTGGGCCTACAAGACTTACGCGCAGCCGACGGACGGCGCGCAGACCGCCTACAACGATCAGTACCGCTCTGAATCGTCCTATGGCGACGACAGCCTGCGCGCCGGCCCAATCGATCCAAGCGATGAGCCCGTCGCCAATACGGCTAGCAGCGACGCCGCGGCGCCTGCTTCATCCGCGTCCGCCCGTTCCGCGCCCACGCCGCGCCGGCAAGTGGCGCGCGCTGAAGAAGTTCCGGAAGTGACCATCGGCGTAGCGCCGATCAACGCCACCTCCGATGAGCAATTCACCGAGAGCGAAGATCTCGTGGTCACGGCCGCGCCACGCCCGATCTGGGAGCGCACGCCGACGGCGCGTCGTTTGTCGGCGCTCTATCCCGAGCGCGCGCTTGAGCGCGGCCGCGAAGGCGAAGCGCGTTTGCACTGCACGGTGCTCGAAGGCGGCGCGCTGGATTGCGCCCGCGTTTCGGAAACGCCGGGTGGCTTCGGCCCCGCGGCCGTTCGCGTCGCGCGCACGTTCCGCCATTCCGCCACGCTGGCCAACGGCCGTGACGCCACCGGCTCGCCGGTGAACCTGCGCGTCGTGTTCCGCATCGACGACACGACGCGCCGCGGCTAACGCCAGGCCCTGAACCAAGAACGGCCGCGTGGCGAAAGCTGCGCGGCCGTTTGCATACGCACATTCCCTTTTCAGCGCTTTGCGCTTGACCCGCGCGCCGGGCGGCTCTTGATCGCGTCAACCTATTCGCGCCTTCGGGGGTCTCATGTCGTTTCATCGCCGCGCCTTGTTGCAAGGGGGCGCCGCCGCGCTCGCGACGCAGGCCCTGCCCGCCGAGGCGCAAACGCCGGAAGCCGCCGCCGATCGCCTGCTGGCGCGCATCACCGAGCAATTGCTGGCCGATTATCCCGAGAGCGCCACCAGCGCCGGCGTCGATAAGGATGCGCGCGCGCGGCTGCGTTCGCGGCTGTCAAGCCACTCTGCTTCAGGGCAAGGCGTGATCCGCCAGCACGTGCGCTCGACGCTGTCGCAATTGCGCCGGCTCGATACGGAGACGCTGAGTGCTGAGAAGAAGCTCAACGTCGATGTTGTGAAGACGGTGTATGAACTCGCGGCGGATGGCTTCGAGTTTCCGTATGGCGACGTGGCGATCCTCAACAACAATTGGTCGTATCGCAACACGCCTTATGTCGTCGCGCAGAATGTCGGCGCGTTCGTCGAGATCCCCTCTTTCCTGGACTCCAGCCACTCAATCACCACCACCGCTGACGCCGATGCTTACCTCGATCGCATGGAAGCCTACGCGCGTCAGCTTGAGGGCGAGACGGTGCGTGTGCGGGCGGATGCGGCGCGCGGCGTCGTGTTGCCGGATTTCCTGCTGGCGAAGACGTTGCAGCAATTGCGCACCAGCCGCGCGCAACCGGTGGCGCAATGGGGCATCGTTACCTCGCTGGCGACGCGAGCGGCGCGTGCCAATCTCAATGCTCGGTACGCGACGGATGCCGCGCACATTGCCGAACGCCGCATCGCGCCGGCGCTCGATCGCCAGATCGCGATGCTCGAATCGTTGCAGGCGCGCGCCACCAGCAATGCCGGCGTTTGGGCGCTGCCGCGCGGTGAAGAATATTATGCCTGGGCGCTACGTGCGGGCACGACGACCGACATGACACCCGATGAGGTCCACCAGATGGGCCTCGACGAACTCCGCGCGCTGCATGGGCGCATGGATCCGATTTTGCGTTCGATTGGTTACACCGAAGGCAGCGTCGGCGCGCGGATGACGGCGCTGGGCGAAGACCCGCGCTACAAATTCGCCGAAGGCGATCCCGGCCGCGCCGAAATCATGGCGTTCATCCAAGCAAAGCTCACCGATATTCGCGCGCGGCTGCCGCGCGCGTTTCACACGCTTGTGCCGGGCTTTCTCGAAGTCGTGCGGATTTCGCCGGACGTGGAAGACGGCGCGCCGGGCGCCTATGGCGGCGCCGGCACCATCGATGGCCGCGAGCCGGGTCACTTCTGGATCAATCTGCGCACCACCGATCTGCATCGCAAATTCGATCTGCCCGACCTCACCTATCACGAGGCGATCCCCGGCCACGTTTGGCAGGGCGAATACACATTCCGCCAACCGCTGGTGCGCTCGATGCT
>JADLHI010000034.1 GCA_020848895.1 Hyphomonadaceae bacterium | reverse complement strand
TGCCCGCCTCGCTCTCCGCGCGCTGGTTCAATCACGGCTATTACGGCACGATGATGCACAATTCGCGCGCCGTCTATCAGCGCTACATGGGCTGGTACGACGCCAATCCCGCGAACCTCAATCCGCTTCCGCCGGCCGAAGAGGGCGCGCGCTTCGTCCGCGCCATGGGTGGCGAAGATCGCGTGCTCGCCGAAGGCCAGCGTGCGTTCGACGAGGGCGATTATCGCTGGGCCGCGCGCGTCTTGAACAATCTCGTCTTCGCTAATCCGCAAAACACCGCCGCGCGTCAACTGCTCGCGCGGACGCATCGGCAGATGGCTTATCAAGCCGAAAGCGCGATTTGGCGGAACATGTATCTCACGGCCGCCCGCGAACTGGAGCAAGGCCCGCCACAACGCGGCCCGCAAACCCAAAGCGCCGATCTCATTGGCGCAACGCCGACGAGTTACATCCTCGACCTGCTTGCTGTGCGCCTCAATCCCGAGCGCCTGGGCGATCGCCATTACGCGTTCAATCTGGTTTTCCCCGAACGCAACGAGCGCTTCGCCGTCACCATCCGCAACGGCGTGCTGGTTTACGAGCGCGATCAAACGGTCGACGGCCCCACCGTCACCTCACCGCGCGCCGCATTCCTGCAAGCCATGGCGACACAATCCATGGCGCGCGCCGTGCTGTCCGGACAAATCCGCATTCAGGGCAGCAGAAGGTCGCTTGAAGGCCTCGGCGAGGTCTTCGACAACCCCGACCCGAATTTCCCCATCGTCACGCCGTGATGTGAGAGGAGTCAGTATAGCTCAAGGCAGACAGTACCGTCGTCGTTCAAGAACGCGATGATGTTTGCTGTGTTGTCGCGCAGAATGCGCTCGACCGCGGAATTGGGTTGGTTGCCGCTTCGCAGCCAAATGACTTTTGGTGGCGCGCCGCGAAGACTGGAAATCTCGGCGAAGTCTGAATCAAGAGTGACGATCGTGAAGCCTTCTCGCCGCGCATATTGCCAGATGGCTTGGTCGTCGGCTTGATCCAGTCCAAGGGTGCGCACTTGCTCACTGGACGGGAAAACGTCCAACAACGATCGACAGAGCCTGTGGCTCAAATTCTGATCGAAGAGGAGCTTCACGCCGAGATGGTGGTCACGCGGCGTTCGCGATCAGCCGCATAAGCCAATGCCGCTCGGATGTCAGCATCGGTTAGCTCAGGATAGTCGGCAATGATTTCAGCAGGGGTCATGCCTGCGGCAAGCCAGCCTAGTACATCCGCCACAGCAATCCGCATGCCTCGAATGCATGGCCGCCCGCCGCGTTTGCCCGGCTCCTGAGTGATTATGCCGTGATAATCGGTATCCATCTGAGCAGCATACCACACCGGCGCTGTCGCCGCGAGAGGCGCCTGACGGCAGCTAGCTGCTCCCACGAATCCCCGCTAGCTTCCGCCGCCATGCCGCTCCTGTCGCAGCCAGTACCGAAGCCAGAGCGTCCGCGCCGCAAAGCGGTGACGGCGGCGCGCGCCGTGCCGCCTATGGCGATCGTCGGCGACAGCGTCAAGATGCGGCTCGGTGACACGCTGGTGACAGCGCTGCCCGACGGGGCGCTCTGGGTTGGCGAAGCAAAGACGCTGATCGTTTCCGACATTCACTTCGAGAAGGGATCTTCCTTCGCGCTGCGCGGTCAGATGCTGCCGCCGTACGACACGCACGCGGCGCTGCTGAAACTCACCGACCTGATGCTGCGCCTGCAGCCCGACATTATCGTCTCACTAGGCGACAGCTTCCACGACAGCGGCGGCCCCGCGCGCATGGACGCGCGCGATCGCGAACTCCTGCGCTTACTAATGTCGCGCTGCGATTGGGTTTGGGTCGAAGGCAATCACGATGGCCGCGCGCCCGAAACACTCGGCGGCGCGTTTCACGACACGCTGCACATCGGCTCACTGGTGTTGAAGCACGAACCCACGGACGCTGCTGCGCCTGGCGAGATCGCCGGCCACATGCATCCCTGTGCGCGCGTCGTCGGCCGTGGCCGCAGTGTCCGCCGCCGCTGCTTCGCCACTGATGGCGCGCGCCTGGTGATGCCAGCTTTCGGCGCCTACACCGGCGGCCTCAACGTCTGCGATGACGCCTTCGCCAACATCTTCCCCGACGGCGCAACCGCGCTTGTTCTCGGCAAAGATCGCGTGCTGCCGGCGCCGAATGAGCGGCTGGTCGGAGATTAGCGAATAGGGAGTGGGGAAGCGGCAATTCCCTATTCCCCATTCGCTATTCCCGTCTCAAAACCGGTGCATCGCCGTCGCCAGCGGAATGATCATGCAGATGATCATCGCGCCGCCGGTCAGCACTTGCCGCAACACTGGATACCAAGCCGGCGCGCCGGCATCGCGCGCGCTGCGATAATCCCACATCGCCTGCACGGCAAACAGCCCGGCAAAGATCGCGGCCGCGCCAAGCACGGGTGTGAAATACACGACCATCGTCGCAAGCGCCCATCCGCCAAGCGCGGGCAGGGCGCTGAACAAGAGCCGCATGCCGTTCGGATTATCCGGCGCGCGCATGATCTCGATCCCACAGCGCACGCCGCCGAGAAACGAGAGCAACACCGCCGCATAGAGCGAAAAGCTGATCGCGCCTAAACGCGCCGTCGTCTCATGCACCGAGAGCGAGATCAGTGCCGATACAGCCAGCGGCACGAGGCCAAGAAAGCCCAAGCGCAGCGCCGCGCGCGGTAGAATGGGCGGTCGTTCGATCACGGCCGGCGGAACAACATGGCCGAACCCCATCCAGCCAACAACGCCAGCAGCACGGTGACGAGGCCGTAGAGCCAAGAGACGTGGGTCGCCAGATCGTGGATGGTGCGCTCAACGCCGATGCGCGCAATGGTGATCGGAATGCGCTGACGCGAAATCAAGCGGCCATCGCGGAAGAGGTAAGTGTCAGCGTGATATTGCGCGATCGGCGCGTTCGCCGGCAGGCGCACCACGGCGCGAAAGAGACCGCCGGGATACGCGGTAAGCCCGCCGCGCACGCCTTCCTGCGGTGGGTGCGAATACCATTGATAGAGCCCTTGCGCATGGCGAAGCCGCACCAGCGCCGCGCGATATGCCGATGGATCGCCGCCAGCGGGCACCGCGCTCGCAAGCTGCGCCGACGCGGCTGGATCGAGTTGATAGCGCCAGATCGAATCCGCGCTAGCGATCTCGCGCAGCGGCCGGTTGCTCAGCACCGCGAAGAACGCCGGCGCTTCGCTGAATTGCACCGGATCGCCGTTGATCCAAAGCCCGAATGGAAACGTCCCGCCCGGCACGCGCCGCTTGCGCATCACCGTGGCCGGCTCATTCGGCCCGCGGAGCACAACCACGATATCGCCGCGCCCACGCCGGTCCGGGTTCACGCCGAACACGGTGATGTAGGAGCCTCCATACGTCGAACTCACCGTGATCTGCTCTTCGGCAACGCCCGCTGGCAGATCGTCAGCCACATCGCTGCCTGGCTGCTGCTGGGCCGCGGCCGGCCCGCCAGCGAAGAGCACAAGCGCCAAAGCCAGCAGGAGCCGCCTCACAGCAAGCCTCCGCCCAGCACGTAGAATTCCTCCGGTGGGATCACCAGGTCGAACAGAAACTTGATGCTCGCCGCCATCAGCAGCGCGCCCAAGATGCCGCGCACGTACTCGGCCTTGATGCCAGCGCCCACCCGCGCGCCGATCTGTGCGCCAACCACGCCGCCCGCCATCAGCAGCAGCGCCAGCACCAGGTCCACGGTTTGCGTCGCGATCGATTGCAGCACCACGATCAGCGATGAGATCACCATCACCTGAAACTGCGAGGTCCCGATAACGACGTTGGTCGGCATCCGCAGCAGATAGATCATCGCCGGGATCAGAATGAAGCCGCCGCCAATGCCCATGATCGCCGACAGCGCGCCGATGGCAAAGCCGATGCCCAACGGTGGCAGCACGCTGATATAGAGTCCCGAGCGCGGGAAGCGGAGACGAAAGGGCAGGTTATGCGCGATCGTCCGCAACGGCCTGCGCAGCACCGAGACGCTTTTCTGCGGCCGCCCGCGCCAGAACCGATAGCTCTCGCGCACCATCAGGAAGCCGACGCTTGAGAGCAGCAGCAGATAAAGCACCGATACCAACAGATCGAGTTGCCCCAATCGCAAC
>JADLHI010000033.1 GCA_020848895.1 Hyphomonadaceae bacterium | reverse complement strand
GGATGGAAGCGCAGGCCGGTGGTCCACGTCATGTGCGTGTCGCTGTGATGGATGGCGTGCGTGGGCCAGATCAGCGCGGTGTGTTCGAAGCGGTGGCGCCAATAGGCGACGAAATCGCCGGCGAAGATCGCGATGAAAACAACTGCCCATGCCGGAATGGCTGACCAGAAATTCGCGGAGAAGAGGCGAAGCCCTGCCTGCTGGATGAGGCCGCCGGTGAAGGTGAGCGCCATCACCAGCAGTGGCGTCACGATGGCGACATCGAGGGCGAACAAGATGAGATTGATGCGGATTTGCGGCGTCGCGGCGTGCGCGATGCGGAGGGCTTCGCGGCCACGCACGATGAGCGCGAGGAGGGCGAAAGCAAGCGCTGGCCAAATGAGGCCGCGCGCGCTGTCGATCAAGGTTTCCCAAGTGGTGAGAAGAAGGTTCGTCATTCCGGATCACGCTTCGCGTGTCCGGAACCCGGGGGCCAACGATGTGCTGGTTGCTCCGGGGTTCCGGGTTCGGCCTTCGGCCATCCCGGAATGACGGTGGTTGGTGGGACTGACACGGGAATGAACCTTAGCCGATCAAAGCC
Organism: Hyphomonadaceae bacterium; assembly: GCA_020848895.1. Lineage (GTDB taxonomy): Bacteria > Pseudomonadota > Alphaproteobacteria > Caulobacterales > Aquidulcibacteraceae > Vitreimonas. Next base: position 19,664 of record JADLHI010000033.1, on the reverse strand, counting down.
ACCGCGCCAGAGAAGCGCGGAAGCGGCGGTCGCGTTTCAGGAACCACTCCCGGCTCATGGCTTCGCGGCGGGTGGGGTAGCGTTCGGCATAGAGCAGCACCCAGGTTCGTCCACGCGTGGAGCGCGCGCCGAGGCCGGAATTGTGCATCTCAAGACGAGACTCAATGTCCACGGTCCAGCCGACATAGGTGCGCTTATCCGTGCCGCGAGCGCTGCCGAGGACGTAGGTAAAGGCGTGCGTGGTCACGTCGTTATGGACCGCCGGCGCCTTGCCGGCATGCTCCGGCGCCAGCGGTCCATATTAGAAGCCGCCGAAGTTCACGAACTTGGATTCGAGATACTCGTCCAAGCCTTCCACGCCGCCTTCGCGGCCGAGGCCGGATTGTTTCCAGCCGCCGAACGGGATGACTTCGTTGGAGAAGATGCCGTCATTGATCGAGACCATGCCGCTCTCGATGCGCTCGGCGACGCGCCAGGCGCGGTGGATGTCCTTGGTGAAGAAGTAGGAAGCGAGGCCGAAGGGCGTGTCGTTGGCGATGGCGACGGCTTCGTCTTCGGTTTTGAAGCGGATCAGCGGCGCGACGGGGCCGAAGATTTCCTCGGTGTTGACGCGCATGTCGCGGGTGACGTTGGCGAGCACGGTGGGCGTGTAGAATTGCGCGCCGGCGTCGCTCTTCTTGCCGCCAGTCAGCGCCGTGGCGCCGGAGGCGAGCGCTTCAGCGACCATGCGCTCGACTTTTTCGATGGCCTTTTGATCGATCAAAGGCCCGATCTCGACGCCTTCCTGATCGCCGGGGCCGACTTTGAGTTTCGCAACGGCGTCGGCAAGTTTCTGCGAGAAGGCATCGTAGATCGCGTCTTCGACCAGGATGCGGTTGGCGCAGACGCAGGTTTGGCCGGCGTTGCGGAACTTCGATTGAATTGCGCCTTTGACGGCAAGATCGAGATCGGCGTCGGCGAATACGATAAGCGGCGCGTTGCCGCCGAGTTCGAGCGCGACCTTCTTCACGGTGGAGCCAACGCAGGCGGCGCCGAGTTTCTTACCGATCTCGGTGGAGCCGGTGAACGAGAAATGGCGCACGAGATCGCTCTCGCACATGACCTTGCCCACCGCGCTGGCGTTCTCGGTGGTCACAACGTTGAACACGCCCGGCGGCACGCCAGCCTTTTCCGCCAGCTCCGCCAGAACCAAAGCGGTGAGCGGCGTTTGGTGCGGCGGTTTCAGCACGATGGTGCAGCCGGCGGCGATCGCGGGCGCGGCCTTGCGCGTGATCATCGCCATCGGAAAATTCCACGGCGTGATCGCGGCGCAGACGCCGATGGGCTGCTTCAACGTCACGTAGCGGCGCGTTCCGATGGTGGTAGGGATCACGCGGCCGTAGGCGCGTTTTGCTTCTTCGCCGAACCACTCCATGAAGCTCGCGCCATAGGCTGCTTCGCCTTTCGCTTCGGTGATCGGCTTGCCGCCTTCGAGCGAAATGAGGCGGCCGAGGCGATCCAGATCGGCCATCATCAGATCGAACCAGGCGCGCATGATCTGTGCACGCTCCTTCGCGGGCTTTGCCGCCCATGCCGGGAAGGCGCGGTGCGCGGCGGCAATCGCTTCTTCAGTTTCCGCCGCACCCAGATCGGGCACCTCGGCGATCACCTCCTGCGTGGCCGGATTGAACACTTGAAAGCGCTTCGCGCCTGAGCGCCATTTGCCGTCGATATAGGCGTCGGTTCGGAACGAAGGCTTCATTCTGGGTGTTCCTGTGAGTGGTGGCGGTCAGGTATCAGAGATAGGGCGGCGGTGTCTCGCAATGCGCTGACGCGGCGCCCATTTTCTGTTATCTGACGCTCAGTCATTGAGGTGCGCCATGGGTTGGAAGGACGTTCTCGTCATCGTCTCCGAAGCTGAAGTGGATGAGCCGGCCATTGCGCTGGGTGAAGCCTTGGCCAAACAGTACAGCGAGTGCCATCTCGCCGCCGCGTTCCTGACGCCCCTGCCGGATGAGCCGTTGGCGTATGAGCCCACTGTGGTCGCGGGCGTGTGGGCGGAGCTGCTTGGCCGCGCGCGCCAGGAAGCGGAAGTCGAACGCAAGAAGGTCGAAGCGCGGCTGAGACGGTCGCGGCCAGATGCGGAGCTGCGGACGGCTGAGGCGCTGTCGCGCGATCTTGGCCGGGTGGCGGCGGTGCACGCGCGCTATGCCGACGTCGCGGTGATGACGCGGCCAAGCGAAGGCGCGGGCGTCGAATTGCGCGAAGAGATTATCGAGGGCGTGCTGTTTCATTCCGGACGCCCGGCGCTGATTGCGCCGCCGGGTTGGAAAGGCGCGAGCGTCGGCAAGCGTGTGGTGATCGCGTGGGACGCCAGCCGCGAAGCGACGCGGGCGCTCTCGGAGGCGGACGATCTGTTGGAATTCGCGGAAGCGGTCACGGTGGTGACGGTGGACGCAAAGCCCAAGATGTTCGGCCACGGCGATCAGCCGGGCGCGAACATTGCCGGCCACCTCGCGCGCCGGGGCTTGCCGGCCAAGGTGCAGAACGTCGACAGCGCCGGCCGATCAGCTTCGGCCACGATCCTTGACACGGCGCAAGCGCTCAACGCCGATCTCATCGTCATGGGTGGTTACGCACATTCGCGATTGCGCGAACTGGTGTTCGGCGGCGCCACGCGCGAATTGCTGCGCAACACAACTGTGCCACTGCTGATGGCGCACTAAGCGGGAGGCGGGGGATGGATTTCAATTGGTCGCTGATCGATGCCGCGCTGGCGGTTGCGGTCGTTATCATCGTGATCTGGGCGGCGCTCAAACTGGTGACGCGATTGATCGTCGGCGTGATTTTGGTCGTCGTGATCGCGGTGGTGTTCTTTGGCGTTCACCTCCCCGATTTCGGTATCCGATTAGGCGGCTAATTTTGTCGCCATGCCCTTGTGTGCTCCTTTCGCCACACTAGATCAGGGGCACAAGTAACACTCATGCCACGTTGACCGGCCGCAATGGGGGTCAATGTGGGACGCCGTAAGGGTCGCTCATGGATATGGAAAAGCTCACCGAGCGTGCGCGCGGATTCGTGCAAGCCGCGCAGACGATCGCTATTCGCGAACAAAACCAACAACTCGAAACCCAGCATTTGCTGAAGGCGCTGCTTGATGACCGCGAAGGTCTCGCTGCCAGCCTGCTCACGGCCGCCGGCGCCAATGCACGCCAAGCCGCGGATGAGGCGGATAAGGCTGTGCAAGCGCTGCCGAAAGTGCAGGGCGGCGGCGACCGCATGTATGCGGCGATGTCGTTCAACCGCGCGCTCGATGCGGCCGATCAGGCCGCGACCAAGGCGGGCGATAGCTACGTCACCGCCGAACGCCTGCTGTTTGGCCTCATGATCGCCGATGGCAAGGCGAGCGAAATTCTGAAGAAGGCGGGCCTCACCCCGCAGAAGCTCGAAGCGGCGATTGGCGAGCTGCGCAAGGGCCGCACCGCGCAATCGTCTTCCGCCGAAGATCAATACGACGCGCTGAAGAAGTATGCCCGCGACCTCACCGAGGATGCCCGCAAGGGCAAGCTCGATCCGGTCATCGGCCGCGACGAGGAAATCCGCCGGACGATCCAGGTGCTTTCGCGCCGGACTAAGAATAATCCGGTGCTGATTGGCGAGCCTGGCGTCGGTAAGACGGCTATCGCCGAAGGCTTGGCGCTGCGCATCGTCAATGGCGACGTGCCCGAGAGCTTGAAGCACAAGAAGTTGCTGGCGCTCGATATGGGCGCGTTAATCGCCGGCGCGAAGTTTCGCGGCGAATTCGAAGAGCGCTTGAAGGCGGTGCTGAACGAGGTCACCGCGGCCGAAGGCGGGATTATCCTCTTCATCGATGAAATGCACACGCTTGTCGGCGCGGGCAAAGCCGATGGCGCGATGGATGCGTCGAACCTGTTGAAGCCGGCGCTTGCGCGCGGCGAACTGCACTGCGTTGGCGCAACCACGCTCGATGAGTATCGCAAGCACGTGGAGAAGGACGCGGCGCTGGCGCGGCGCTTCCAGCCGGTGTTCGTTGACGAGCCGACGGTTGAAGATTCCATCTCCATTCTGCGCGGCCTGAAGGATCGCTACGAGCAGCATCACGGCGTGCGCATTTCGGACGCCGCGATTGTCGCCGCGGCGCAGCTTTCGCATCGCTATATTACCGACCGCTTCCTGCCAGACAAAGCCATCGACTTGATGGACGAAGCGGCCTCGCGCCTGCGCATGCAGGTCGATTCCAAGCCCGAAGAGCTGGACGAACTCGATCGTCGCGCTTTGCAGCTGAAGATCGAGTTGGAGGCGCTGAAGAAGGAAAAGGACGCCGCGTCCAAAGATCGGGTCACCAAGCTTGAAGCCGAGATCGCGCAGATCGATACCCGTTCGGCGGAACTGACCGCGCGCTGGTCGGCGGAAAAACAGAAGCTGCAAGTCACTTCAAAGTCGAAGGAAGAGCTGGAGAAGCTGCAAACGGAGTACGAACAAGCCGTTCGCCAGGGCAATCTCGCGCGTGCCTCGGAGTTGAAGTACGGGCGCATCCCGCAGCTTGAAAAGCAGATCGCCGATGCCGAGAAGGCAGGCGGCGATGGCGGCGGCGGGCTGGTGAAGGAAGTCGTCGACGCTGAAGCCATTGCGGCGGTCGTCTCGCGTTGGACCGGCGTGCCGGTCGAGAAGATGCTCGAAGGCGAGAAGGCCAAGCTGCTGGCGATGGAAGATTCGCTGCGTGGCCGCGTCATCGGCCAGGAGCCGGCGCTGCGTGCCGTGTCGGACGCCGTGCGCCGTGCGCGCGCTGGCCTGCAGGACCCGAACCGGCCGATCGGCTCGTTCATGTTCTTAGGTCCGACGGGTGTCGGCAAAACCGAACTGACCAAGGCGCTCGCCGAATTCTTGTTCGATGACGAGCACGCGCTGACGCGCATCGACATGTCCGAGTACATGGAGAAGCACTCGGTCGCGCGTTTGATCGGGGCGCCTCCGGGTTATGTCGGTTACGAAGAGGGCGGCGCGCTCACCGAAGCCATTCGCCGGCGGCCTTATCAGGTCGTGCTGTTCGACGAGATCGAGAAGGCGCATCCGGACGTGTTCAACGTTCTGCTGCAAGTGCTGGACGATGGCCGTCTCACTGACGGTCAGGGCCGCACCGTCGATTTCAAGAACACCATCCTGATCATGACCTCGAACGCAGGCGCGCAATTCCTGGCCGAACAGCCCGAAGGCGCTGATGTCGAGGATGTGCGTGGGCCGGTGATGAATGAATTGCGTTCGCGCTTCCGCCCGGAATTCTTGAACCGGGTCGATGAGATCATTCTCTTCAAGCGCCTCGAACGCGCGCAAATGGGCGCCATCGTTGATATCCAGCTGAAGCGGCTCGAAAAGCTGCTCGGCGCGCGCAACATCAGCATGGAGCTGGATAGCCGCGCTAAGGCTGAGCTGGCCAAACGCGGCTACGATCCGGCTTGGGGCGCGCGCCCGCTGAAGCGCGTGATCCAGAAGGACATTCAGGATCCGTTTGCGCGGCTTATCCTGGAGGGCCGCGTGAAGGACGGAGACCGTGTGGTCGTTACCTTCGACGGCAACGACTTCCTGTTCAACGGCGCCAGCGACAAGGCGGCGGCATAATCAAGAAGGGCGGAGCGGGAAGCTCCGCCCTTTTCCGTCAAGGACGCGTGTTCTCGTTGTCGTCCGTGGCGTTGGCGACGGAATTGGCGGCGTCGTTGGTCGCGTTTTCGATAGCTTCGCCGGTTTCGTTGGCGGCTTGGCCGACGTCCTGACCCGCCCGATCCAACGCTTGGCCGGTATCTTGAGCCGCTTGGCTGGCGTCGGCTTCGGTTTGAGCTTGTTCAGCTGGCGAACAAGCAGCGATGGCGAAAGCCGAAGCGGCGGCGAGCGCGATCAAAATTCTCATTTGTTTCCTCCAACGCGACGCCCGCCACAGCAAGGTGAAGCTAACCAGTTGTGGCGCGGCGAGTAGCGGCGAAAACGCGTGCGCCGCGCAACTGAATGCATGGAACTTTCCTAGGTTCCACGCATTGAGCGAAGTTCATGCGTGTGCTCAATCCGACTCTCTGGCTTAACTTGGCGCGGCGCGAAATCGTTCCCATCGCGCTGTTGCTTGGCATCGCGGCGCCGCTCTGGGCGTTCACCGAGATCGCCGAGGAGGTCGGCGAGGGGGATGCGCGCGCGTTCGATGAGAGCGTGCTGTTGGCGCTGCGCACAAGCGATCATGCCGATCCGATCGGGCCGCATTGGGTGGAAAATGCGGTTCTGGACCTTACCGCGCTTGGCGGCTTCACGGTCCTGGCGCTGGTGACGCTGTTGGCGATTGGATATCTGTTCGCCATCAAGCGCTGGAACGACGCGCTCTTGCTGCTAGCGGCGACGCTCGGCGGGACGGCGATCAGCGAGGGATTGAAAGTCGGCTTCAATCGCCCTCGGCCTGACCTGGTGGCGCACATTGTTGAGACCACGAGCATGAGCTTTCCGAGCGGCCACGCCATGCTTTCGGCAGTCACCTATCTGACGCTCGGGGCTGTGATCGCGCACACGCAACCAAGAGCTTCGCTGCGGGGATACGTGCTGGGAGCGGCAATCCTGCTGACGCTGCTGATTGGTGTGAGCCGCGTTTATCTCGGCGTCCACTGGCCGACGGACGTGCTGGCCGGTTGGTGCCTGGGCGCCGCATGGGCGCTTGTGTGCTGGATCGTCGCCACTTGGCTCACCCGCGATCGCGGGCGTACAGTGGTTGCATGAGCATCCGCCCCGGTGACGAAACGCCTCCCGCAGTCATGATCACACTTGAGCCGAAGCCGCGTGATCTTGGCGACAATTTCATGGTGCGCCGCGCGTTGCCCGCGATCGAAAAGCGCATGGTGGGGCCGTTCATCTTTTGGGACGAGTTCGGGCCGGCGCATTTTCCGGTGGGCAAGGGGCTCGACGTGCGCCCGCATCCGCACATCAATCTGGCGACGGTGACCTATCTCTTCGAGGGCGAGATTTTTCACCGCGACACGCTGGGTTCGGCGCAGGCGATCGAGCCAGGCGATGTGAACTGGATGAACGCCGGGCGCGGCATCGCGCACTCGGAGCGGACGCGCGAGCAATTGCGCGCTACCGGCTCGCCCATCTCCGGCATCCAATCATGGGTGGCGCTGCCGGAGGCGCACGAGGAAAGCGAACCGTTCTTCAAACATCATGGCGTCGATGAGCTGCCGCTGATTGAAGAAGGCGGTAAGACCGTGCGCGTCATTGCGGGATCGCTCTATGGCAAGGCATCGCCGGTGAAGACGTATTCCGAAATGTTCTACGCCGATGCGCAGTTGAGCGCGGGCGCGACGTTGCCGTTAGGCGCCGAGCATGAGGAACGCGGGCTTTATCTCACCAGCGGCGAGATTGAGATTGCCGGCGATCGCTTCGAGAAGGGGCGCTTACTCGTTTTCCGTCCGGGCGATGCGGTGACGATAAAGGCGCTCACGCCTGCGCGGTTCTTGCTGCTTGGCGGCGCTAACCTCGGGCCGCGCCACCTGTGGTGGAACTTCGTGTCGTCGCGCAAGGAGCGGATCGAGCAGGCGAAGGAAGATTGGAAAGCTGGGCGCTTTGGCACTGTGCCGGGCGACGACAAAGAATTCATCCCGCTGCCGGATCATTGATGCGCACCGCGATTGCGTTCTTGTTCGCGTGTGCTCTGGCGTCATGCGTGACGACGTCGCCTTCGTCATCGCAATGGTCGAGAATTGAGGGCTGCTGGTCCGAGCATTGGGCGGACATTTGGCCGGCGCAGATGACCTGGCGGCGCGATCCTGAGAATCCGCAGCGCTATCTTGGCTACTGGCGCAGGGAAGCGGCGCAGGGCGATTTGGACGAAGTGCATTTCGTGCTAATGTCGTCAGGCGATCAGATGCAGCTGTGTCAGCTCTATTCAGATGGTGGTGCGCGTTGCGATCGCGCTGTGTTTGGCAGAGCGGGCTGGAAGCAGGACGCAGTGGCCGTGTTTCATGTTTATGCGAATGGCGCCTTGGAGTTCGGTTATGCGGGCGCGACCATGCCGTTCTTTTGGGGGCATGGCGGGCGGTGCGAGTAGTGCATTTCTCCCCTTGAGCCGGCCCCAGGGTCCGGGCTGCATAGTCTGGCCGTTCGAGGAAGGTGATGAAACCTAACGTGTTCCAGGAGACCGCGGCGGCGGTGGCGAAGCGCTTCGGCGTTAGCGTCAAAGCGCTGAGGGTTTACGAAGACGCTGGGTTGCTGAAGCCGGCGCGGACGGTAGCTGGCTGGCGGATTTATCGTCAGCCGGAGATCGAGCGGCTTTCGGCCATTCTGGCGCTGAAGCAGCTTGGTCTGCCGTTGAAGCGCATCGGTGAGCTGTTGCGCGGCAGCGGCGATCTTGCGGCGGCGCTGGCGCTGCAGGAAGCGGCGCTGGAAGACGCAAAGGCCGAAGCGGAAGAAGCGTTGCGTTTGGTCCGCGCCGCTCGCGCGAAGCTGAAGGGCAAGCAGCACCTTTCCCCGGACGAGTTAGGAAAACTGGTCAGGAGTACGGCCGTGTCTGAGTTTAAGTGGAACGACAAAATGGAGGCGTTGGCGCAGAAGCACTATACGCCCGAGCAATTGGCGGAAATCCGCTCGCGCGGGTTTACGGCGGACGATCAAAAGCGCGTCGGCGCCGCATGGGCGCAAATCTATGCCGACATCGACGCGCTCGGTCCCGACCCCGATCCGGCGACACCGCGGGCGCTCGCTATTGGCCGCCGTGCGCAAGCTTTGATCCAGGAATTCACGCAAGGTGATCCGGCGCTATTCAGGGCGGCGGGCGCCATGAACCGTGAAGCGATGGCCGATCCTGAGATCGCGCAGAAGATGCCGACCAAGCCCTCGCACTGGCAGTTTATGAGCCGCGTGTTCGCGGAGCTGAAAAAGTAGCACGCTTCCTGGATGCAGCCCCGGCTTCAAGCCGGGGTGCGAGCCGGGACCTAGGGGCCACGTGCTGTGCGTTTGCGCCTGGGTCCCGGCTCGGCGCTCTCGCACATCTTGCGATGCGCGTTCGCTTGGCCGGGAAGCGTGGCTGGTTAACTTTGCGCCGGAACGCGCGCACCGCCTTGGCGCCTCGTCCCGTTCGTGAAACAGTACCCGTCTGGCCTGGACAGGCCGACATAAGCGAGAAGCGGCGCCTGCCGCTGGCGCCGCCCCAACCCCGAAACGGGAATGAAGGGAGTGTGCGTCATGCCTGAAAGCAAATCGGCTAATGTGGTGAGGGCTATTGCCGTCGTCGGTCCGACCGGAGCGGGCAAGACGGCGTTGATCCAAGCTCTGGCTTCTGCTGCTTCGGGTGGCGCGGGAATTTCCCCGGCCGCGGCTGGCCAATCGACCGAAACTCAGTTCACCTCAATCGACTTCATGGGCGACCATTACGCCCTCATAGATGCGCCCGGCGCCGTCGATTTCCTCGCAGACGCGGATTTTGCATTTCCGGCGGTCGATCTGGCGATCGTCGTAGCCGATCCCGATCCGGACAAAGCCGTTCTGGTCCAGCCGTTCCTCAAGGCGCTGGAAGAATTGCAGATCCCGCGCGCGATTTTCATCAACAAGATCGATACCGCCCGTGGGCGTATTCGCGATTTGCTCGAAGCGCTGCAGCCGGTTTCCACGACACCGCTGGTCGCGCGGCAAATCCCGATTTGGGAAGGCGAGAAGATCACCGGCTTTGTCGATTTGGCGCTGGAGCGAGCGTATCGATACCAGTCGGGCAAGCCGTCCGAGATTATCGACATTCCGAAGGATTTGGCGGAACGCGAGACGGAAGCGCGCTTTCATTTGCTCGAACAGCTCGCGGATTTTGACGACGAGCTGATGGAAAAACTGCTCTCCGACGTCACGCCCGATCGCGACACAGTGTTCCGCGACCTCGTTGCGGAGCTGCGCGATGGTTTGATCGCGCCGGTATTCTTCGGTTCGACCGCCAACGGCAATGGCGTGCGTCGGCTGCTGAAGGCGTTGCGGCACGACACGCCGGAGCCGAAATACGCCGCAGCCCGGCTCGGGCTGTCCGGCAATGGCGCGTACGTGATGAAAATCTCGCATGCGGGGCAGGCCGGCAAGCTTGCCTACGCACGCGTGTTCGGATCGGCGCTGAACGATAGCGATCAGATCACGCTGAGCGATGGATCGCAGCAACGACCTGGCGCGCTGTTTTCGGTCAATGGTTCGCAGACCAAAAAGGTCTCGCGCGTGCCGGAGGGCGATATCGCCGCAATCGGCAAGCTCGATCCTGTGGCCGCTGGCGATCTGCTCGGCGCAAGCGGGCCGCAAAAGATCAAGATCAATTTCAAGAAGCGCTTCCCGGTCTATCAAGTCGCGATCGCGACCAAGGATCGGAAAGATGACGTTCGGCTCTCCGGCGCTTTGCAAAAATTGGTTGAAGAGGACGCTGGCCTCAATGTCGTTCACGATCAAACGACGCACGAGATTTTACTTCAGGGACAAGGTGAGCCGCATCTGCGCTCGGTGCTCGATCGCTTGAAGGGGCGCTTCAACGTGGAAGTGTCAACGGCGCCGCCATCGACGCCGTACAAGGAGAGCTTGCGCAAGAACGCGGAAGTGCGTGGCCGGCACAAAAAGCAAACCGGCGGCCACGGCCAGTTCGGTGATTGCGTTATTCAAGTGAAGCCGCTGCCGCGCGGCGAAGGCTTCGAGTTCGTTGATAAGATCACCGGCGGCGCCATTCCACGGCAATGGATTCCGGCGGTTGAGGCGGGCGTGAAGGATGCGATGACGAAGGGAGCGATTGGGTTCCCCGTTGTCGATGTCTCAGTGACGCTGATTGACGGTTCGTTCCACTCGGTGGATTCAAGCGAGCACTCGTTCCAGCAGGCTGGCCGCATCGGCATGGTTGAAGCCATGCAGCAGTGCGGTTCGGTGCTGCTTGAGCCGATCGAGAAGCTTTCGATCTACACGCCAAGCTCGGGCACGCCGAAAATCAATTCGGCCGTCTCCTCGCACAATGGGCAAATCCTAGGCTTTGAGCCGCGTGAAGGCTGGCCGGGTTGGGATCGGGTTGATGTCTATCTGCCGCACAGCGAGCGGCAGAATTTCATCATCGAATTGCGATCACTGACGCAGGGGCTCGCCACCTTCGAAGCCGAGTTCGATCACATGGTCGAAGTGAGCGGCCGCAGAGCCGATGACGTTGCGAAGAAAGTGCAGGCGCAAGCCGGCGCATGAGCCGCGCCGAGATGCTGGATATCTTGGACCGCCGGCGCCTCGCCGGCGGTCCAAGAAAGAACGTGCCCTAAGTGCTATCGGGCGTGGGCTGCGGAGGCGCCGCCTATCCCCGGTATGAGCGGGCGACGCAGGCGCACGGAGCAGATGACGCAGGCTCTCTCACCCGCGCAAGCGCCGCTCATCATAGGCGGCCCATAGGCATGCCGCGATGATCAAGGCTGCGCCCATGTAAATCTGCACGCGCGGCACTTCGTGGAAAAGGAAGAAGCCGATCAGGCTGGCGTAGATCAGCTCCGTGTAGTGGATCGGCGCAAGTTGCTGCGCCTCGGCGCGGGCATAGGCTTGCGCCATCAAATACATGAAGACGGCGGCGAGTGCGCCGAGCTGGAGAAAGAACCACCAGCCGTTGAGATCCGGCGGCGTGGCAAAGACTATCGTTGGCGCAAACAGAATAAGTCCTGGGATGATGCTCGTCATCAGGCTTACGATAACGGCGCCGTCCTTCTGGGAGCGCTCACGCAGCAGCACCATGGCCACGGAGAAGAACGTGGCCGCGAGAAGAGCGGCGATCACCCCAATATCGTGCATTGGCGATTCCGCTTCGCTGGGCGCACCCTGCATGGCGACGATGACGCCGACGAAGCCAACCAAAGCGCAAATCACGCTGGAGATGCGGATGCGCTCTTTCAGGATCACGAACGCCACGAATGGCGCGAGCAGGGGGTAGATGAAGGACAGCGTCACCGCCTCGGCGAGTGGCAACACCTTGAGCGACCAGAAGAACGTCACGGCGCAGATGGCGATAACAAAGCCGCGCAGTCCGTGCGCACGCCACATCTCCTTGGTGATGACTGGTTTGCCGGCGCGCCACCAGATTAGTCCGGAGAAGAATGCGCCGAACAGATAGCGCCCGAAGCTCACCAGCAGAACGTGATTGCTCTGCAGAAGATGCTTGATCGTGGCGTCCATGGCCGCGCCGGCAATGATCGCCAGTGTCAGCACCAGCGCCGGCGGCAGTCGCGCGAACATGAAAACTCCCCGCGCGCTTCTAAGCGCACGGGGAGTTCAATCGCAATTGCGATTCGTCGTTACGGCGTCGTGGTCGCCGGCGGTGTGGTCGTCGTGTCACCCGACGGCGCGCCATTGGTTTGTGCGTCGAGCGCTTCGCCGGCTTCTTCCGCCGGGCCTTGGCCCATATCGGTTGTGCCGGTTGCGGCTTGCTCGGCGGCGGTGTCAGCGGTTTCGCCGGCCTCTTCGTTCGGGCCTTGGCTGCAAGCGACAACGCCCAGCATGCCGAGGGCGGCGGCTGCGCCCAGCAATGACTTCAACATCAATGTTTCTCCTGAAGTGTCCCAGTTGTTGGGCGGCGCTGCCGCCGAGGGTCTCAACGTTCCCGCGAGAACACAGTTCCGAAAAAGTTGCGGCGCCGGTGACGAGGTCAGGCGGCGCCGCATTGGCGTTGCACGCTCCGTCCAGCGGGCGCGCAGCGCTTGTGCTGTTAGGGATGAGTGTTCGGATTGCCGTCGGTTGCGTCGTTCACAGCGTCGGCGGCGTCGTTGTTCTGTTGGTTGCCGGTGGCTTGGTCGATGCCTTCCCCAGCTTGTTCGAGTGGCCCGTCGCCCAGGTTTTCGTGGCCTTGGGTGGCTTCCTCGATCGCGGAATCTGCGTTTTCGCCAGCTTTTTCGGCGCTGCCTCCATCGCAGGCGGCCAAGCTCAGCATGGCGGCCGCGGCGACTGCCGTAGCAAACGTCTTGAGCATGAATGGTCTCCTTAAAGCGCGCCCGCAAGCGGGTCGGCATCAGCGGAAACACTTAAGTGCATGTCAGGTTCCTGTTCCGGAACGCTGGCGTTGCGGAGACCCGGCGCTATAAGCGGGCCAACGAGGGAACAATGGCGGCGCAACTTACGGAAGACCAAGACCTTATCGTCGAAACCGCGCGCAGCTTCGCGCAGGAAAGACTTCGCCCCAACGCAGCGCGCTGGGAAGAGGAGGGCCTGAACCGCGATGTGCTGCAGGAATTGGCGGGGCTTGGCTTCGGCGGCATTTACGTGCGCGAAGAGCATGGTGGCTCCGGCCTCTCGCGCCTCGACGCGGCTCTGATCTTCGAAGAACTCTCACGCGGCTGCATCGCAACGGCGGCGTTTCTCTCGATCCACAATATGTGCTCGTGGATGATCGACTCGTTCGGAAGCGAAGAGCAGCGTGCCGCGTGGCTGCCAAAGCTCGTCACGATGGATAAGATCGCTTCGTATTGTTTGACTGAGCCCGGTTCGGGATCGGATGCTGGCGCGCTGCGCACGACGGCAAAGCCCGATGGCAATTCGCAATACTTGATCAATGGCTCGAAGGCCTTCATCTCGGGCGCGGGCTTTTCCGACCTCTACGTCCTGATGTGCCGCACTGGCGAGGATGGACCGAAGGGCGTCTCCACTGTGTTGGTGCCAGATGGGACGGAAGGGCTCTCGTTCGGCAAGAACGAAGACAAGATGGGCTGGCGCGCGCAGCCGACGGCGATCGTGAACTTTGAAGATTGCCGTGTGCCGGTGGAGAACCGCATTGGTCCCGAAGGCGAGGGCTTCAAGTACGCGATGAAGGGCCTCGACGGCGGGCGGCTCAACATCGCCGCTTGCGCGCTTGGCGGCGCGCAAGATGCGCTTGACCGTGCGCTGGGCTACGTCAAGGAGCGCAAGCAATTCGGCAAGCGTCTCGCCGATTTCCAGAATACACAATTCGCACTCGCGGATATGGAAACCGAACTCGCCGCCTGCCGCGCGCTGCTTCACGCCGCTGCGCGCAAGCTCGATGCGAGGGCGCCGGACGCAACCAAATATTGCGCCATGGCGAAGCGCTTCGTGACCGATGCTGCGTTCAAGGTCGCTGACCAGGCGCTGCAGCTGCACGGCGGCTACGGCTATCTGGCGGATTATGAGGTCGAGCGCATCGTCCGCGACTTGCGCGTGCATCGCATTCTTGAAGGCACGAATGAGATCATGCGCGTCATTGTCTCGCGCGAGATGCTAAACGATTGATGCGGACCGCCAGCGGTCCATGAGGAGTTCAGCATGATTATTCGCGCAATGTTCTTGGGCTTCCTGCTCTGGCTTGCTGTCGCCGCCGCGTTTCGCTTCGGTGGGCAATATTTCTTTTTGCCGGATGAATCGCTCCGATTGGTCACCTTCGTCTCCGGCGCGGCGGCGGGCCTTATCCTCGGCTTCATATTCTTGAAGCTGCTCGGTGAGGCGGCGGGCGATGAGGGCGAGGCAGCCATTGGCCTCGCACTGCCGGTGATCCTGCTCAATGCGTTCCTCACGCACGAATTTCCGAACGCCTTTCCGAACCTAGACGCGACGCTCGACGCAACATTCGGCGCCTGGTCGCTGTTGTTCGGCGGCGCGATCCTGTTTGTCGGCCTGCTGACCACGAAAGTCGCGCCGCAGGACGAGCGCATATGAATCGTCGTGACGTTTTGCTCGGCGCCGCTGCGCTCGCGGGATGTGCAAGTATGAATGAGACGTCGAGCAGACCCATCGTGATCGCGCATCGCGGCGCCAGCGCGTATCGGCCTGAGCATACTTTGGCCGGCTACCAGCTTGCGCTTGAGCAGGGCGCGGATTTCATCGAGCCGGACCTGGTGATGACCAAGGATCACGTGCTGGTGTGTCGTCACGAGAACGAGATTTCCGGGACGACGAACGTCGCCGATCATCCGGAGTTCGCGGAGCGGCGCAAGGCGAAGACAGTGGATGGGGTTGAGGCGCTAGGCTGGTGGGTTGAAGACTTCACGCTTGCCGAACTGAAAACGTTGCGCGCGCGCGAGCGTATTCCGCAGCTGCGGCCCGGCAATACTGAGTACAATGATCAGTTCGAAATCCCGACCTTCGCGGAAGCGCTTGCGCTGGCGCAGCAGCGCGGCAAGGGCATCTATCCCGAACTCAAACACCCAACGTTTCTGCGCGAGCAAGGCCTCGATCCCGTGCCGGCCTTCATCGGCGCGGTGCGTGAAGGCGGCGGGCAGGCAGCGGCGGACATCATGTATGTCCAGTGCTTCGAGATTGGCGCGCTCCGCGTGTTGGCGCAGATGTCGTCGATCCGTTGGCAGTGCGTGCAGCTTGCCTCGGTCGATGGCGGGCCGTGGGATCAGCGTGACACGCCTTACGCGGCGATGCTTGCGGGCGACGGGCTTCGCCGTATCGCCGAATACGCGCGCGGCATTGGTGTCGAGAAGCCGCTTATCATTCCGCGCGACGCCGCCAACAATCTGACCGCGCCGACGGACCTGGTTGCTCGCGCCCACGCCGCGGGCCTGGTGGTGCATCCGTGGACGTTCAGGCCGGAAAACTTCTTCCTGCCGGCCTCGCTGCGCGTCGGCGCCACAAGCGCGCAGGAGACGTTGCGCTTGCACGGCAATCTCGAGGCGGAGTTGCGCGCGTTTTATGCGGCAGGCGTCGATGGCGTGTTTAGCGACGATCCAGCCGCGGCGGTCGCCGCGCGCTGACGTCGGCGCCGTGCACTGGCTCAGAAGGGCGCTGCCGCTTAGGCGACGCGCCGCAGCATGTTGCGGTTCAGGATCGGCGCTTGCGCTTCGAGAATATCCTTCAGCACGCGCTCGCGCGTCTGATCTTCCTTGATCGTCAGCAGATGAATTTCGCGCGCGCCGAGATTTTCCGCCGCTTGCCACATGTCGTGCCGGTTCAGCGTCGCTGAGAAGTCCGCGGTCTGCGCGGCGAACAGGCAGATCGGCCCGCCCCAATCTTGCGAGGGTTGATCGTGCGGCTTCACGAACATGTAGACGCCGCCAACCGACTCCCAATCGCGTTGCGCGCGCGCGATTTCGAATTCGAACCAGCGGCCGCTGCCGCCTTGCCAATTGAAGGTATTCAAAACGCCCCTCCGGAAGACCCGATTGAGGCGAAATCTAGAGTGAGTCGGCGCGTCCGGGCATCACGGTGCGGGGTCCATGCTTACAGTTTGGACATCCGCGGCGTCGAAGAAGGCGGGCCAGAAGTGTTCGCTCGCATACGCTTGGCGCTCGGCGTGATCGGGACGGTCTATTGGAACGACACGCAAATCCACACGCGAAAGATCAGGCGGCCCGTTCGGCGACGATGCACGCCAATCAGTATAGTTCGCATCCGGAACATAAAGTGAGAAACCCTGTGGATTGTGCTCAAGCAAATCGGAGACGAGCACGAGCCGCCGCTGTTGGATCTCCGCGCCGAACTCGGGGTCGGCGGCGACCGCGCGCAGCGCCGCGATGATCGGTGAGGCGCGTTGTGGGCCGCCGGAGCCGGCGCTGCGGAGCGCGCTCTCAAGAGCTTGCGCAAACTCTTCGTCCCACGTTGCTTGCACCATGCGCGCGTTTTCGAAGAGCGGATTGGTTTGCTCAGGCGGGCGCGGCAGGCATTGCGAGAAAAGTATCGACGGCTCCTGCGGGCGGCGCACATTGATGCGCATGATCGTCAAGCGATCGTATTGAGAGAGGCGCGCGCGCTCTTGGGCTAGCACGGCGCGCAACTTGCGGCGGTGGCGGGCTTCGAGGCGATCGGTGGAATCGACGAGCACAATCGTGTGCGCGGCGAGCGGCGCGTCGGTACGGCAAAGCGTTGTCGCATCCGTTGGCGGGGGCCGTAGCCATAGGGCCGCGCCGGCAAGTCCGCCGAGCACCACAAGCGCCAACGCGATCAACACGACGCCGAGCGCATTGCGCCCGCCTGCGCCGCGCCGCCGGTTCACGCTGGCCCGCTATTGTGACGATTGGTGGCGTCTTCGAGCTCGGCCAACAATTCTTCCAGCGAACGCGCGGATTGTACTTGCGCTTCCGCCAATCGTGCGCGCGCCTCGTCGATCATCGCGGCCGCGCCGCCCAGCGCATCGAGCGCCGTGCCAGCGGCTGGCGGCGGCGCGTTGAAATAGGCGGGCGCCGGCGAACTCCGCGCCGCCGCGTTCTCCTGGCGATAAAGGTGCACGGCGCTCGCGGCGGCTTCGTCCAATGCACGCGCCTTGGCGTCGAGCGCTTCCATCTTGAGCGCCGCCGCGTCGAAGGCTTTGCTCATCGCCGCGAATTCGGCGCGCATCTTTTCCGTCCGCGCCGACAGCGCCGCCTTCGCGACATTGATCGGCGCTTCGAGTTCGAGCCGTGCGTCGGCGCGAAAATCGGAAAGCGCCTCGCTGGCGGCTTGCGCCGCGCGGTCCATCTTGCCGAAGTCGGGATAGGGATCGTCGAAGCCGGAAAAACCCTTGAGCGCGGAGAACACCCAAACGCCGGCGCCGAGCATCAGCAGAATGATCGCTTGCGGCGAATCCAGCGCGAGCAGGGACCAGAGGTGGAAGCTGGCGTCCGATCCCATGTCCACGGTGCGGCCGCTGAGTGCCGCCAGCTGATCGCGCCAGTCGGCGGCGAACAGGTTCAGCATCAGCGCAAGCAAACCAACAAACCCAAACGCCAGCGCGCCTAAGAGCTTCATCGGTACTTGGCGATGCTGCAAATAGCGCAGCCCAAGAAAGCCGGCGAGAAAGCCTAGGGTTACGTTCGCGCCGGAAAGGCCGATTGCCGTAATGGCGCCGCCGAGCAGACCGCGCGCGTCGTCTTCGGCGAACAAGGCGGCGCTGAAGAGCGCCTCGAACACCGCGGCGCAGAACAACAGTCCCGATTGCAGCAAGGTCGACTTCGGATAGAGCGCGGCGCGCCGCAGTTCGTGTCTGCGTTTGAAAGCGTCGAGCTCCTGGCGTGCTTCCGTGGCGCGCGCGGATGCTTCGCTCCAATCGTGCGCCAGCCGGCCCGAGGTTTGGCGCATGGCCAGACGCGCATCGAGCGCCGGGCCAGTGAAATCTTGAGGTGACGGCGCGAGCGCGCGCAAGCGCCGCTCGGCGTCGGCTTTGGCGTCGGTGCGCGATTGATCGACCCGCGCCCGTTCGGCCGCGACGGCCCCGATCACCGCCTTTTCGGCGTCTGACAGGTCATCCGCATCGTGCCGGGGCAGATTTCTGGCTGCGTCTTCTCTGGCGCGCTTACGGATGCCGAGCTTTTTGTCGAGCGCGGACGCGGCCAGGCCCTGCGGCGGCTTCACCGCAGGTCGTTCGGCGTTGGGCTTGTTCTGCCCTCCATCCATACGCGCCCGCTCCCAGATGTACTAAAGCGCGTATGCCGCGCTTCTCCAAGAGGTGTGCGCGGGCTATCAGGGAGCTGTGAACGATCTCAAAGACTTATTGAAGCTCGCCGATACCGCGGCAGCCGCCGCCGGCGAGGCGTTGCTTGCCAATCGCGCCGGGTGGGGCGTGATCGAGGAGATCCAGGGGCGGGAGGTGAAGATCGGCGGCGACAAGCACGCTGAAGAGATTGTCCTCACCGCCATCCAACGCGAAAGCGACTATCCGATCATTTCCGAGGAAGCGGGCTGGACGCGTTCGTTGCAGCGGGGTGACCGTTTCGTGTGGGCCATCGATCCGCTCGACGGTAGCGTGAACTATCTGCGCGGCTATCCGCACTGCGCAGTGTCCATCGCACTTTTGGATCAGGGCAAACCGATCCTCGGCGTTGTCGATTGCTTTGTGACGCGTGAGCGCTTCACCGGCGCCATCGGGCAGGGCGCTTGGCTGAACGGCGCGCCGATGCGCGTCTCGGACATCGAGAATCCGGCGAAAGGGATCCTTCAAACTGGCGTGCCGTCGCGCGCCAGCGACGAATCCATGAAGGCGTTCGAGCAGCGCCTGCGCACTTGGCAGAAAGTGCGGATGATCGGTTCGGCGGCCACGGCGCTGGCTTATGTCGCGGCGGGCCGCGCCGAAGCCTATCGTGAATCCGGTTCGATGATTTGGGATGTCGCCGCGGGGTGTGCGCTGGTCGAGGCCGCGGGCGGTAAGGTTCGGATCGAAGGGGCGGCGCTCGATCAACCGCTGGAAGTCGCGGCGAGTAATGGCGCCGCGCCCATGCCAGCTTGATGTCTCGCTCTTGCAATCGAATGGGCGCCGACGGAATCGGCTGCCCGCGCCGTTAGCATCTGCAAGTTATTTTGGAGGACCATCGCCAAGGCCATGGACAGCTGTCTGTGATCACTGCAAAGGTAAGGTGTAACGACTAATTTGTCGGGTGGGGGATGATCCGAGACTCGATCCTTGTGGGATCGGCTCAGGCCGTGAACGAAGCCTGGGCCGCGCGCGCAAGCTGGGCGCCAACGAGCCTGCGCGTGCGCGGTGTGGTGCTCATCGGCCCAGGCGAGGCGCCCGCGCCGCTGATCGCACGGGCGCCGGTCTGGGACGCGCTCGATCTGTCGAAAGCTAAGGCGAGCAGCCTCATTCTCATTGAGCCTCCCGCTGATGGCGCGGCCAAGCGCTCTGTGTTGGCGCGCGCCGCGGAAGGCGGACTGCGCTGCTTCCTGTTGGCTGAGGGCAAGCTCCGCCGCTTGCGCTTGGATGACCTCATCGGCCGCCCGCTTGGCGATGTCGATTTCGCGCGGATCCG
>JADLHI010000032.1 GCA_020848895.1 Hyphomonadaceae bacterium | reverse complement strand
TTACGGCAAAGGAAGCCAATGAGACCAAGGCCGCGGTCGCGGACGGCACGGTCGAAATCGTCGTCGGCACGCATGCTTTGCTGTCGAAGACGATGAAGTTCCGCGATCTCGGGCTGATGATCATCGATGAGGAGCAGCATTTTGGCGTCAAGCACAAAGAACGGCTGAAGGACCTGCGCGCCGAGGTGCACGCGCTCACGCTTTCGGCAACACCAATCCCGCGTACGCTGCAGCTTGCGCTCGCTGGCGTGCGCGAGATGAGCATCATCGCGACGCCGCCAATCGATCGTATGGCGGTTCGCACATATGTCACCCCATTCGATGGCGTCACCGTGCGCGAGGCGTTGTTGCGCGAGAAGTATCGCGGTGGCCAGAGCTTCTTCGTGGCGCCGCGTATTTCCGATCTGGAAGACATCTCCGATTTCCTGCGCCGTACCGTGCCGGAAGTGACGTTCGCGGTGGCGCACGGGCAAATGGCGGCCAGCGCGCTCGATGAGCTGATGACAAACTTCTACGATGGCGCGTTCGATGTGCTGGTTTCGACCAGCATCGTGGAATCCGGCCTCGATATTCCGCGCGCCAATACGCTTGCTGTGTATCGCGCCGACATGTTCGGCTTGGCGCAGCTTTATCAGCTGCGTGGACGCGTTGGCCGATCGAAGCTGCGCGCCTACGCATATCTGACCACCGCCGCTGAGCAATCACTCACTGTAAGCGCTGAGAAGCGGCTCAAGATTCTGTCGTCGCTCGATAATCTGGGCGCCGGCTTTACGCTCGCGAGCCACGATCTCGATATGCGCGGCGGCGGCAATCTGCTTGGCGAAGAGCAATCCGGCCACATCCGCGAAGTCGGCGTCGAACTCTACCAGTCGATGCTTGAAGAAGCAGTGGCTTCGCTTCGCGATGGAACGGATGAGGCGGTGAGCGAGAAATCTTGGTCGCCTCAGATCAATGTCGGGGCTTCGGTGCTTATCCCGGAGGATTATGTCGCCGACCTTACGGTGCGCTTGGCGCTCTATCGGCGTTTGGCGGATTTGGATTCGGACCAGGAACGCGAAGCGTTTGCCGCCGAATTGATCGATCGCTTCGGGCCGCTGCCTGCGGAAGCAGATCAGCTCATCGCCGTCGCTGCGCTAAAAGCGCTCTGCCGGCGTTGCCAGATCGCGAAGCTTGACGCTGGGCCGAAAGGCGCGGTGCTCACGTTCCGCGAGACGGGGTTCCCCGATCCATTGGCGCTGGTGCGTTTCATCACCGAGCGGCCGGACGATTACAAGATGCGTCCAGACGGCAAACTTGTCGTGCAAGGCGGTTGGCCGGAGGCGACGCAGCGGCTCAAAGCACTGCGCGGTGTGCTTGAATCCATGTCGCGATTGGCCGCTCGCAAGGCCGCGTAGAACGCGGGAAATCGCGACGGCTGTTGCCGGGGCAATTCGTCCACAAGCACAAAGTGTCGATAGAGAGACCGTGCGAGAGCGCCGCGACTAGGCCGGGATGCTCTCGACCTCGATCGCACGAAGCGCGCGCGCCAACAGTGCCGCGCCGCTTTCGCCAGGTTGCAACTCGACGACGCTCTGCTCGAACACCAGCGGCCCCGCGCCGCCTTCGCCCGACGCAAATGCAGTGCATTCCGCCACCGAGGCAATACGCTCGGCGGTCCGTTTGGCGTTCTTCAAACGCGCCGCGGGGAGGGCCAGGGCGATAAGATCGCCGCCCAAGACCATACCACTATCGGCATCGCGCATCAGACGCGCGGCGAGCGATGCGATTTCGCCGAAGCCTTTGCGCCAGACCTCCGGGCTTGGCTCGCGGGCGCCGATCGCGGGCGTGACACGCAGCACGACTATGCTCATCGGCCGGCCGCTGGCGTGGTGATCGTTGGCCAAGCGCGCGACGTGAGAGTCGAACGGATCGCGGAGCCAAAGTCCGGTGCGCGCATCGGCCATTAGATCGCGCAAGGCGCGCATCTCATGTTCAGCGGTGCGACGGCGACGTTCGCGACGAACAGCTTCAAAAAGCAAGCCTATGCTGGCCGGACTTGGGGTCACCGATGTGCAGATCGCCGACGCGCCGCGATCGATGGCGGAGGCGGCAGTCGCGGCATCGCCGGGCTTGGTGAGCATCAATGTCGGCAGATGATAGAGCGTTGCGTTGCGGCGGAGCGCCGAGCAGAGCGAGAGGGCAGTGCTTGGGTCTTCGGCGCCGTTCAACACCACCGCGTCGAAGGGTTCGTCGTGAAGGTGATCGAAGCCGGTGTAAGAGGTGAACGCGGCGGCAACCAGCCCACCTTGATCCGTCAACGTCCGTTCGAGCGCGAGGAATACCGAACTCGGCGCGCCAATATAGAGCGCCTTGAGCTTTCGCGGCTCCATCGGCTTTGGCGGCGTGATGCCGAGCGCCGTGGCGGTCGCCAACCGCCGCGCGCATTCTTCCTCAGCGATCGCAACGCGCGTCCACGCGTCCATCTGTGACGCGAGCAAGCGTGGCGGTGCGTTGAGCGCGATGGCGCCCGTGTCCGCGACCAGCGGCGCTGCTTCGATCGAACAACCGACCAACTGGGCGAGCATGCCAGCCGGCTCTGGCGCCGGCTCGCCTTGCATCACGATGCGGATATCTTCGCCATCGGGAGCGTCACGGAATGGCCCTGCGAGGGCGGTAGCTGAAATGCCAGCGCCGGCAAGCAACGCCTGGGCGTCACGCGCCACGCGCGCGTCAGCGGCTCTCACCACAATCCGCAAAGTTAACGCTCCGGCGCCCCCGCGACGGTGCGCTCAAACTTAGTATAACTGAAGGTATAAGTACCGCGCCTTAGCACAGCGCGAAACCGCATGGGTAAACGGAGCGCGCAATGGGTCAGGGACCGCTTTCAGGCGTTAAGGTCGTTGAGTTTGCTGGCATTGGGCCTGGCCCTTTCTGCTGCATGCTGCTCTCGGACATGGGCGCCGACGTTGTCCGCGTCGACCGCAAAGGCGGGCGGGCGCCGTTCAAGACCGACATTCCAGCCCGCGGGCGGCGGCACGTGATGCTGGATCTGAAAGAGGCGAACGATGTCGCGGTTGCGCTGGCGCTGATCGAGAAGGCCGATGTGCTGATCGAGGGTTTCCGGCCTGGCGTGATGGAGCGTTTGGGGCTGGGACCCGATGCGGCGCTGAAGCGCAATCCCAAACTCATCTACGGGCGCATGACCGGGTGGGGGCAGACGGGGCCGCTCGCGGAAGCCGCCGGACACGATCTTAACTACATCGCCATCTCCGGTGCATTGCACGCGATGGGCCGCAAGAACGATGCACCGGCGCCGCCGCTTAACCTCGTTGGCGACTACGGCGGCGGCTCGCTCTATCTTGCGATGGGCGTGTGCGCGGCGCTGTTCGAGGCGCAACGCTCCGGCAAAGGCCAAGTGATCGACGCGGCGATCACCGACGGCGCTGCTTCGCTGATGAGCGTCATCTATGGTTTGCGCGCGTCCGGCATCTGGAGCGACGAGCGCGACTCCAATCTCTTGGATGGCGGCGCGCACTTCTATGACGTCTACAAGACCAGTGACGGCAAGTTCGTTTCGATCGGTTCGATCGAGCCGCAATTTTACGCGC
>JADLHI010000031.1 GCA_020848895.1 Hyphomonadaceae bacterium | reverse complement strand
TGCGGCGCCGGCAATCTCGGCCAAGTGCGCGCGTACGCCCTCTTCGTCCGAGCGGCCGCCGTGCAGCGCCGCTTCGGTGAGACGATAGAGATCGCGGAGCAACTGGCCTTTCCAGTCATTCCACACATTGCCGACCGCGCGGATGTCCGCGACCGTCAGCACCAGCAGCAAACGCAGGCGCTCAACAGTGCCGACGACCTTGGAGAAATTCGCCACCGTGCGCGGATCGCCGATATCGCGCTTTTGGGCGACGTCGCTCATCACCAAGTGATTGCCGACAAGCCAACCGACCAGATCGATCTCTTCCTGCGGCAAGCCCAGCCGCTCGCAAGCAGCGCGCGCCGACTTCTCGCCTTCGATCTGCTGATCGCCATCGCCCTTACCGGTGTCGTGCAGCAGCATGGCAAGATAAAGCGCGCGGCGATTGATGATCTTTGGAAAGATGTCGCTGGCGAGCGGATGCTGATCCTTGTGCCGTCCGTGTTCGATCTCTGAAATAGCGTCGATCGCGCGCAGCGTGTGCTCATCCACGGTGTAGTGGTGATACATATTGAACTGCATCTGCGCGACGATGCGGCCAAATTCCGGCACGAATTTCCCGAGCACGCCCGCTTCATTCATCAGCCGCAGCGCCGCCCCTGGATGACGCTTCGAGGTCGCCACATCGAGAAACGCGGCGCGCGCCTCCGGTTGCTTGCGCCATGCTGGATCGAAAGCGCGCACGTGACGCGAGGCTTGTCCGAACGCATCGGGATGAATGTCGAGATCGAGCTTCTCCGCGAGCGCGAAAAGCCGAAGCACGTTCACCGGCGTTTCCAGCACGCTTTCATTATCGGTGTTAAGGCGCCCACCCTCGACGCAGAAGCCAACTTCGACCTGCGCCACCCGCTTCTTTCCGGTTGGCAAGAAACGCTGCAGCCCTTTCGGCGTCTGCTTGGCGTTGTCAGCTTCGAGGCGCGCGCACAACGTCCGCGTCAATGCGCCGACCTCCTTTGCAACGAGGAAGTAGCGCTTCATGAAGCGCTCGACAGCACTATGATTGGCTCGCGCGCCGTAGCCCATGCGCTTGGCGAGTTCGGGCTGAAGATCGAACGTTAAGCGCTCTTCGGCGCGGCCGGTGATGAAATGGAGGTGACAACGCACCGTCCAGAGAAACTCAAGCGCACGCCGAAACGCGTTGCGCTCCTCGTTCGTGAACACGCCCGCATCGACGTAATCGCGCGGGCGCGAGAGGCCGTAGCGGCGCCGCGCCAGCCAGAAGAGCGTATGCAGATCGCGAAGCCCGCCCTTCCCTTCCTTGATGTTCGGCTCGACCATGTAGCGCGAAGCGCCGGCGCGGGCGTGGCGCTCGTCTCGCTCGGTCAACTTCGCGGTGATGAAAGCGGCGTGGTCGCGATCGGCGACTTCCTTGCGGAAGCGGGTGAAGAGTTCTTGCGCCAGCGACTCATCGCCCGCGATGCGGCGCGCTTCCAGAAGCGCTGTTTGGATGGTGTGGTCTTCGCGCGCGAGCTTCAGGCACTCATCGATGTTGCGCGAGGAGTGGCCGACCTTCAGCCCCATGTCCCAGAGCATATAGAGCATGTACTCGGTGACGCTCTCGTCGAAGGCGGTCTGCTTGTAAGCGCGCAGGAACAGCAGATCGAGATCGGACGAGGGCGCAAGCTCGCCGCGGCCGTAGCCGCCGACGGCGACAATCGCGAAACGCTCGCCCTCGGTAGGATTGCGCGCCCGAAATATGTGCGTCGTGGTGTAATCGTAGAGCGCGGCGACCACTTCGTCGGCGACCTCGGCCAGCAAGCGCGCGACCGCCATCCCATTCTCGCCCGCTTCGAGCCGCTCCTTGGCGACCATCCGGCCCCGAAACAATGCGCCATGCAGAAGCTTGCGCACGGACGCGCGCGCGTTTTCGCCTTCGGCGGCATATGCCGCGCTCAATTGCGCGCGCAGCCGGATGCCGTCGACGACATGCTCAATGCGTGCAGGTTTCAGCCGTGACGCGACCATTGGATTGCTATTTCGTCATTCTGGGGCGCCGGCGCCACTGTTTAAGGCTTGCATGTCTGACATCTTGGTTATCCGCAGGTCGAAACCTTGCCTCATTTCGCGGGCACAGCCATTAAGTGTAACGGGAACACTGGCTTCCCGGGAGTGCTCACGTATGCGCAAAAGCGGCAAGACCATCCGCCTCAATCCCGTGGACGATGATCACGTGACCGATCATCCCGCCCGCGCCTGCATGGAAGCGATCATGGATCAGAAGCTGTTCGCACAGCGCATCAGAAGCGAACGCGCCTCGGCCTATTGGTTCGCCGCCTCGCTTTGGGGCGTTACCGGCCTCGTGCTCGGCGCCATTCTTGGCGGCTTTATGATGTACGTGGCGATGAACTCCTCGCTGCCGCTGGCGTCCGAAGCGGTGTCACGCGGCATGGCGGTCGAGCAAGCACGCCAACGCGTTGACGACAGCGCCCCGGCCCTCAGAGATCCTGCTGAGCAGCAGCCTTAGTGTCCGAAAGCTCGGCGCGATCTCCTTCAGCGTTCGTGATCGGGATTTTTGGTGTGCTCTGCTTCGTGGCTGGTGCAATCGGCGGCGCGTACCTGATGTTCGTGGCCATGGAATCATCGTTACCACTGGCTTCAGAAGCAGTGGTTCGCGGCATGCCGGTGGAGCAAGCGCGTCAGCAACGTGTTGACAGCGCGCCAGTCGTCACGGACCCTGCTGAGCAGCAGCCTTGAGCTTATAGAGAAGCTCCAGAGCTTCTTTCGGCGACAAATGATCTGGATTGATGTCCGCGAGCGCTGCTTCCAGCGCTGACGGCGCATGCTCTTCCATCACTTGCGCAAACAGCGGCAACTCGTCGGCGATTTCCATCCGCGTTGAACCACCGCTGGTTTCCAGCCGCTGCAACACCGCCTTGGCGCGCTCGACGGCTGACTTCGGCAGCCCCGCCAGTTTGGCAACTTGGATGCCGTAGGAACGATCGGCGGCGCCCGGTGCGACCTCGTGCAGGAAGACGAGATCGCCCTTCCATTCCTTGGCGCGCAGGTGCGC
The DNA here is from genome assembly GCA_020848895.1 of Hyphomonadaceae bacterium. Taxonomy (GTDB): domain Bacteria; phylum Pseudomonadota; class Alphaproteobacteria; order Caulobacterales; family Aquidulcibacteraceae; genus Vitreimonas. The sequence goes on along the minus strand of JADLHI010000031.1, from coordinate 195 downwards.
GTTGGCCCCGGCTTCGAGCTTGTCCGCCAGGCGCGTCAGTTCGTGATAGTGGGTGGCGAAGACCGCGCGGCACTTGTTGGCTTCGTGCAGGTGCTCGGCCACAGCCCAGGCGATGGCGAGACCATCGAACGTGGCGGTGCCGCGGCCGATTTCATCGAGCACAACGAGCGCGCGCGATCCCGCCTGGTTCAGGAT
>JADLHI010000030.1 GCA_020848895.1 Hyphomonadaceae bacterium | reverse complement strand
TCATTCCCGCGGCAGTCATTCCAGTCTGCCTGATCGGGTCATTCCTGATCATGATGCTGTTCGGGTTCTCGATTAACCTGCTGACGCTGCTGGCGCTGGTGCTGGCGATCGGCCTTGTGGTCGACGATTCCATCGTTGTGCTCGAAAACGCACAGCGGCGCGTCGATACGCTGGGAGAGCCGCCGCTGGTGGCGTCCGAGCGCGGCTCACGGCAGGTGTTCTTCGCGATCGTGGCGACGTCGGCGGTGCTGGTGGCGGTGTTCTTGCCGCTACTGTTCGTGGGCGGTTATGTCGGCCGGCTGTTCGTGGAACTCGCGGTCACCATCGCCGGCGTCATCGTGATCTCGGCGTTCGCATCGCTGTCGCTGTCGCCGATGATGTGCTCGAAGCTGATCAAGCCGGTGAAGAACAGCACGCGGCTGTCGCGCTTCGTCGACGGTGTGCTGGACAATCTCCGCGCCTCCTACAGCGCCTCGCTGCAAGCCGCGATGAACGTGAAGCCGCTGGTGTTCGCGGTGTTTGGCGGCGTTGTCGTGCTTGGCGGCTTCATCTTCACGCAATTATCCTCCGAACTCACGCCGCCGGAAGATCGCGGCAACCTGGTTGTGCAAGTGCAAGCGCCCGAGGGCGCCGGCTTCGAATACACGAACCGGGTCATGCGCCAGGTCGAGGAAGTGTTGCTGAGCTACGTCGAAAGTGGTGAGGCGCAGCGCATCCTGATCGTCGCCCCCGGTTTCGGTGACGCCGGCACCAATCGCTTCTCGTCAGGCCTTGGCCGAATCTTCCTCGCCGACTGGGAAGACCGCGAACGCAGCGGCGCGGAGATCGAAACCGAGATGAACCAGCGCCTGGGGCAAATCCCCGGCGCCACGGTGCGCGCGCGCATGCAAAACCCGTTTCAGGGCGGCGGCGGGGGCGGCGCGGACGGCGTTTCCATAGTGCTGCTGGGGTCCACGTACGAGCAACTGGCCGCGATTTCCAATCGCGTGATGGATCGCTTGCGGGAAAATCCAAACTTCCAGCGCCCGCGCATGAATTATCAGCCGACATCACCGCGGGTTCTCGTCGACATCGATCGCGAGCGCGCCGCGGCACTGGGCGTTTCGGTGTCGGCGATCGGCCGCACGCTGGAATCCACCATGGGTTCGCGACGCGTGAACACGATCAGCGATCGCGGCGAGGAATATTACGTCTATCTGCAGGCCGAGCGCGATGAACGCTCCGACATCACCGATCTCGCCAACAAATATGTGCGTTCCGATCGCACCGGCGAACTGGTGCCGCTGGCGACCTTGGTGAATCTGCACACGACCGGGGACTCGGCGGAACGGCGCCGTATGAACCGCCAGGCGGCGGTGACGATTTCCGCATCGATCCCGGGCGCCTACGCCATTGGCGATGCTTTGAACGAGTTGGAGCGCGTCACGCGCGCCGAGATCGGCGGCGAGCCGGTTACGATCGACTACACGGGCGCGGCGCGCCAATACAAGCAATCGACCGGCGCCATCGCCTTTGCCTTCGGCTTTGCGCTGATCGTGGTGTTCTTGGTGCTGGCGGCGCAGTTCGAGAGCTTCGTGCACCCATTCGTCATCATGGTCTCGGTGCCGCTGGCGATCACGGGCGGGCTGTTCGGACTGTTCATGTTCGGCGGAACGCTGAACATCTACAGCGAGATCGGGCTCATCATCTTGATCGCGCTGGCGGCGAAGAACGGCATCCTGATCGTCGAATTCGCCAACCAGCTGCGCGATGAAGGCAGAAGCATCCGCGACGCCATCATCGAAGGCTCGAACCTGCGCGTCCGCCCCATTCTGATGACCTCGATCGCCACCATTGTTGGCGCGATCCCGTTGATCCTCGGTCACGGCGCGGGCGCCGAAAGCCGCTTCACCATCGGCACGGTGATCTTCTTCGGCCTGCTGGTCGCGACGATGCTGACGCTGTTCGTCGTGCCGGTCTTTTACGACCTGTTGGCGAAGTACACGAAGTCACCCGAAGCGACGGCAAAAGAAATCGAAGAGTATGAGCACGGGCAGGCGGCGACGCACCCGGCGGAGTGATCAGTCCTCCGGCTCCGCCTCAACCATCAGGTAAGCGATAAGATCGCGGCGCTGGGTTTCGTCGCGCACGCCGGCGAACGCCATGCGGTTGCCAGGCAGGAATGTCTGCGGATTTTGCAGCCAATGATCGAGATGCTCGGCGTCCCACACGAAATTGGCGTCCTGCACCGGTTGCGAATAGTTGAAGCCCGGCGCCGTGCCGATTTCGCGGCCGAACACGCCGTGGAGATTGGGACCGACTCGGTTGGGCGCACCAGCCTCGATGACGTGGCAGGCGCGGCATTGCGCAAACACGCGCCGGCCCGCTTCATAATTGGCCTGGTTGTACGGCGCGGCAAGTTCGGCGATTTCCTCTTGCCGGTCTGCCGTCTCGGTCGTTGCCGGGGCGGCGGCGGTCGTCGATGCAGGCGTCTCAGCCGTCGTTGTGGATGGGGGCGCTTCCGGCGAGCCGCACGCTGAAAGTGTGAGCAAACCGATGACCAGCAACGCGCGCATGAACAGACCCTCCGTTTAGGTGTGGCGCCACACTCAAACTGACCGCGCGGTTCTGCAAGCGGACGAACCGTCTCACCCGCGTTGTCGCTACGTCAGAAAGGCGCCGCGAAACAGCGTGTTAGGCGCGGTGCCGCGTAAGGGACTCGAACCCCTGACCCCCTGATTACAAATCAGGTGCTCTACCAGCTGAGCTAACGCGGCGCGCGGAGCGGGCTTTTGCCACTTTGCGCGCGTCCGCGAAAGCGCCACGTTCGCCGACATGTGGTTTGCCCGCCGCCATAGAAATGGCTAATGCGGTCCGCTGCCTGCGAGCAGCGCCGCCGAATGCGGCGCACGGCTCGACAGTCAAAAT
>JADLHI010000029.1 GCA_020848895.1 Hyphomonadaceae bacterium | reverse complement strand
GTCAGCGCGAGCGCGATGTTCAATGCGCCGCTGAAGAACATGAGGCCGGACCAGGCGTAGCCCCAGGGCGTCATGTCGTTGGGCGTCAGATACTGGCGCGCGATTTGGGGCGCGTAGTCGTACATCCAGCCGGGCTTCAGCATCGCCAGCCCTACGAGGCTGTAGGCGATGGTGGGCTTTAGCATCACGAACAGCGGGTTGTGCGTGAGGATGCTGGCGCCGCCCATGAGGACGACAAGGCCGAGGCTCATCCAGGTGATCACGCCGACGGGCTTGCGGCGGACAAGGCGGAGGCTCACTTCCGCGACGCCAGCGGCGATGCCGAGCGCGGTGGCGAGGATGAAATCGTGGGTGGTCCAAAGCAGGATGAAGAAGACGATTGTCGACAGGAGGTCGATCAGGATCGGCCGCATTGCTTCGAGAACGTAGCGCATCAGGCGCCGAGCAGTTCGGCGGCTTTCGGCGCGAAGTAGGTGATGATCCCATCGGCGCCGGCGCGCTTGAAGGCGGAGAGGCTTTCGAGAATGGCGCGGTTTTCGTCGAGCCAGCCGTTTTGCGTGGCGGCCTTAATCATCGCGTATTCGCCGCTGACCTGGAAAGCGTATGTCGGCACGCCGAATTCGGCTTTCACCCTCGCGACGATGTCGAGATAAGGCATCCCCGGCTTCACCATCACCATGTCGGCGCCTTCGGCGATGTCCATCGCGACTTCGCGCAACGCTTCATCGGTGTTGGCCGAATCCATTTGGTAGGTGCGCTTGTCGCCGGGATTGGCGGCCGCGCCGCTGCCGAGTTTTCCCGAACCGATGGCTTCGCGATATGGGCCGTAGAACGCTGAGGCGTATTTTGCGGCGTAGGACATGATCAGCGTGTCTTGAAAACCCGCGCCATCGAGGCCGGCGCGGATGGCGCCGATACGCCCATCCATCATGTCGGACGGCGCGACGATGTCAGCGCCGGCGCGCGTTTGCACAATGGCTTGTTCGACGAGAACTTTGACCGTCTCATCGTTGGCGATGCGGCCGTCTTTCAGGAGGCCGTCATGGCCGTGATCGGTGAAGGGATCGAGCGCGACGTCGACCATGAGGCCGACTTCGGGCGCGGCGTCTTTCATGGCGCGCACGGCATTGCAGACGAGGCCATTGGCGTTGAGCGCCTCGCGGCCGCTTGCGTCCTTCTTTGCCGGATCGATGAACGGGAACACGGCGATCGCCGGGATGCCCAACTCCTGCGCGCGCTTGGCGGCGCTGGCGGCGGCGCGGACCGAGAGTCGCGCCGTGCCGGGCATCGCCGAGACGGGGATTTCGTCCTCGGCGCCCTCGTGAACCACCAGCGCCCAGATCAGATCGTCAACGCTCAGCTGTGTTTCGCGTGTGAGACGGCGCACCCAATTGTTTTGGCGCAAACGGCGCGGACGCGCGGCAGGATATCTTCCAGAATAGCTTTTCATGCGAACCGTTCGCAACTGAGGCGCGTACATGCGCGGTAGAGCCTCAGTTACCCTGTCCGCCTGAAACATCCTATAAGTCTCATGCGCGCGGGCGAGGCCTGCGTGGAAAGGCCGAAACGTGAGAGACGCCGACAAACAAGTGTTCGAGACCGCCGTTGCGAATATTCGTGACGAGGGCCGTTACCGTGTGTTCGCCGACATCATGCGCGAACGTGGCCGCTTCCCGCATGCAACGCTGCGTCGGACTGACGGCACCACGCGCGACATCGTGGTGTGGTGCTCGAACGATTATCTGGGTCAAGGTCAAAGCCCGGAAGTGCTCGATGCGGCGCATGCCGCATTGGATAAGGTTGGCGCTGGCGCGGGCGGCACGCGAAATATTTCCGGCACCACGAGCTATCATGTCGATCTGGAAGCCGAGCTCGCCTCGCTGCACGGCAAGGAAGGCGCGCTGCTCTTCACGTCTGGCTATGTGTCGAATGACGCGACGCTGTCGACGCTGGCGAAGCTTTTCCCGAACCTCTGGATTTTCTCCGACGCACAAAACCATGCCTCGATGATCGAAGGCATCAAGCGCGCGCGCTGCGAGTGCCGCGTGTTCCGTCACAACGACATTCAACATCTCGAAGCGCTGCTGAACGAAGCGCCCGCGGATGCGCCGAAGCTGATCGCCTTCGAGAGTGTCTATTCGATGGATGGCGACACCGCGCCGATCGAAGCCATTTGCGACATCGCGGAAGCCTATGGCGCGATGACGTATCTGGACGAAGTGCACGGCGTTGGCCTCTATGGGCCGACGGGCGGCGGCGTCGCCGAGCGCGATGGCGTCATGCATCGCGTCGATTTCATCGAAGGCACGCTGGCCAAGGCGTTCGGCACGATGGGCGGTTATGTGACCGGCCCTGCATCGGCGATCGACGCCATTCGCTCATCGGCGTCTGGGTTCATCTTCACGACTTCGCTCGCCCCATCGGTGGCGGCGGCGGCGCTGGAGAGCGTAAGGATCGTGAAGGAATGCCCGCATTTGCGCGATCGTTTGCAGGATCGTTCGGAGCGGCTGAAGGCGTTGCTGCGCGAGGCGGGACTGCCGGTTATGTCCGAGAGTACGACGCATATCGTGCCGGTGCTCGTCGGCGATGCGGCGCGTTGCAAGAAGATTTCCGACATCCTGCTTGAGCAGCACGGCATCTATGTGCAGCCGATCAACTACCCGACGGTGCC
>JADLHI010000028.1 GCA_020848895.1 Hyphomonadaceae bacterium | reverse complement strand
TGCGAGAGCACCGTCATCGGCTCGTAGCCAGCGTCGGCGAGTTCGCCGACGCCGAGCGAGCCGATGCGCTTGGAGAGCGCGTTGCCGTCAGCGCCGACGAGAAGCGGGAAGTGACCGAACTTCGGCACCGGCCCGCCGAGGGCTTCGAAGATTTCGATCTGCACGCCGGAGTTCGTCACGTGGTCTTCGCCGCGGACGATGTGGGTGATCTTGAAGTCGATGTCATCGACGACCGACGGCAGCGTGTAGAGGAAGGCGCCGTCTTCGCGGATGAGCACGGGATCGGAGAGCGAGGCTGTATCGATCGAGACGTGACCGCGGACGAGATCGTCCCAATCCTTGCGCGCGCCCGAGAGCTTGAAGCGCCAGTGCGGTTTGCGGCCTTCGGCTTCGAGCTTGGCGCGCTCTTCGGCGGTCAATCTCAGCGCGGCGCGGTCGTAGACCGGCGGCTTGCCTGTCGCTTGCGCGATCTTGCGGCGGCGATCGAGTTCGTCTTCGGTTTCGTAGGCCGGATAGAGCAGCCCTGCCGCTTTCAGTTTCGCGGCGGCCTTTTCGTACTCGGCGAAGCGGTGCGATTGGTTGGCGCGCTCCTGCCAATTGAGGCCAAGCCATCTGAGATCGTCCTCGATGCTTTGCTCGTACTCCTTGGTGGAGCGGGCAAGATCGGTGTCGTCGATGCGCAAGAGGACGCTGCCGCCCTGCGGGATCGCGAACAGCCAGTTCATCAACGCCGTGCGGACGTTGCCGACATGGAGGCGTCCCGTGGGGGACGGCTCGAAACGGAGGCGAATGGACATTACGTAAGGGCTCGTTGCGGGACTGCCGGGGTTATGGGGTGCGGGTTGACGCGTGTCTAGCGCAACACTGCCCCTCCCCTTGAGGGGAGGGGTTGGGGTGGGGTGATGCGCGGACGTTGGTGAGTTCGCGCGCATTCTGTTGCGACGGAGATTCGCCCCACCCCCTGCCCCCTCCCCTCGCGGGGAGGGGATGCGCTCTTTCAGTTTTGAGTTATGGTCGCGCGCATTCTTGCAGGAGCAACCGCCATGGCGACCAAGTCGCGCGAAGTTCGTTTGAAGAGCCGGCCTGTTGGGTTGCCGGAGGCGTCGAACTTTGAGGTGGCGACGGTTGATATTCCTGACCCCGGCCCTGGCGAAGTTCTGGTGCGCAATCAGTGGATGTCGGTCGATCCATACATGCGCGGGCGCATGTACGACCGGCCGAGCTATGTGCCGCCGTTTCAGATTGGCGAGCCGCTGCAAGGCGGCGCTATCGGCACGGTGGTGAAGTCGAACGATCCGAAGTTCGCAGCCGGCGATTTGGTGGAGAGCTTCAATGGCTGGCGTGAAGCGTATGTCTCGCCGGGTTCGGGGCTGAACAAATTGCCGGGCGGCGCGCCGCCGCAAGCCTATCTCGGCGTGCTCGGCATGCCGGGGATGACGGCGTACACAAGCTTCCATCGCATTGGCGAGCCGAAGGCAGGCGATGTTGTCTTCGTGTCCGGCGCCGCGGGCGCTGTCGGTTCGGCTGTGTGCCAGATCGCGAAGCTGCGCGGCTGCACTGTGGTGGCTTCCGCGGGCACAGATGAGAAGCTTGCCTGGCTCAGGAGCGTCGGCGTCGATGCGACGGTGAACTACAAGAAGGGCAATCTGCTCGAGAACGTGAAGGCGGCCGCGCCGAAAGGCATCGATATTTATTTCGACAACGTGGGCGGCGAGCACTTGGAAGTGGCGCTGGAAGTGGCGCGGCCGTTTGCACGCTTTATCGAGTGCGGGATGATTTCGATCTACAACGACAAAGATCCCGCCCCCGGCCCGCGCAACATGAGCTACATCGTCGGCAAGCGGATCAAGATGCAGGGCTTTATCGTCTCCGACTTCGCCGACATGCGCGATCAGTTCTACGCCGAGATGGGCGGCTGGGTGCGCGACGGTAAGATTAAGTGGGAAGAAACCGTCGAGAACGGCGTTGAGAACGCGCCGAAAGCGTTTCTCAACCTCTTTAGCGGAGGCAACACGGGCAAGATGCTCGTCAAACTCGGCTGATATGACTCAACGTCTGTTTCAAGCGTACGTGATGGTCGACTGGAGCGCCGCCTCCAAGCCGACAACCGGCCCGGATTCGATCTGGGTCGGCGTGCTGAAGCGCAATGTGCGTTTTCAGATGGCGTTCGACGCGCACAATCCGGCGACGCGGATTGAAGCGGAAAAGCTGCTGAACAGCGTGTTGGATGATCTGAAGCGCAAGGGCGAGCGCGCGCTGGTCGGGTTCGATTTTCCGTTGGGCTTTCCGCGCGGGACGGCGGCCGCGCTGAAGCTTGCCGGCGATCCGTGGCGGGCGCTGATGGATTTTGCGGTGAAGGAAGTGAAGGACAAGCCGGACAACACCAACAACCGCTTTCAAGTCGGCGCGAAGATGAACCGGCTGATGACGGGCGAAGCGTTTCCGTTTTGGGGCGCGCCGGCGCGTGACGAGCAAACGATGCTTTCGGCCAAGCGGCCGCGCGAGCATGGGCCGGGCGATTTGCCTGAATTGCGGTTTGCGGACGAAGCGGCGAAGGGCGCGTCTTCGATTTGGAAACTTTACTACCAGGGTTCTGTTGGCGGCCAAGCGCTGACGGGCATGCCGGTGGTGAAGCGCTTGCGCGATGCGCGGGCGGTCAAGGTTTGGCCGTTCGAGACAGGCTGGAAGCCGTTGGCGCCTGCCGATGTGGCCGATACCGAAGCGGTGTTCGCGGAGATTTATCCTTCGCTCTATGCGGCGAAACCGGCGGCTGGCGAGATCAAGGACCAGGCCCAGGTGCGCGGCGCGTGCGAACGCTTCAATGCGCTGGACGAGAAGTTTCAACTCGGCGCGCTGTTCGGCCCGGCGAAGGACGATAAACGGCGCGACGCGATCGAGCGCGAAGAAGGCTGGATTTTGGGCGCGAACGCTTAGGCCGTGATTTTTCCTCGTTCGCAGAGTAAATTGGCGGCATGAACCAGGAGATCGCCCTTTCAATTCTTCGCAGTCTGCGCCCCTACCTTGAGGGTCGCGGCGTCGCACACGCGGGCGTGTTCGGCTCCGTCGCCAGAGGCGATGCGAGACCCACCAGCGATGTGGACGTCGTTATCACGCCCACCGATGGGCGCCGCTTTGACCTCTTTGAACTTGGGGGCATCCAAGAATTGTTGGAGAACGGCTTTCGCGGCATGCGTGTCGATGTTGTCACCGAACCGGTCACCTCACCCACTTTGCAAAGCGCGCTGTCGCGCGATCGCATCAATGCCTTCTGAGCGGGCTGCCAAGTGGTTTGGCGACATCGTCGCTGCCGCGGAGTTGGCGGCGCAGTGGAGCGTTGAGGCCGGCGGCCCCGGCGCAGCGATGGCGGATACCCTGGTCCGCAGCGCGATAGAACGCCAGCTGCTCATCATCAGCGAAGCTGCCAAACGTCTCGATCATCATGACAAAGGTCTCGCCGAACAATTGGCGCCGAGCGTGGATTGGGCGGGGGTTCGCGGTATCGGAAATGTCTTGAAACACAGATACGATGATCTGGATTTTGACACCGTATCGTCGGCGCTTCGAGAGCACCTTGCACCGCTGCGAGAAGCTTGCATCGGCGCAATCGCTTCTCTGAAGGCGTGATCCTATTCCGCCGCTAGCGGCGCGGCCTTCGGCTGCTTTCCGGCGATCGCCCACCAGCGCAGCAGCAACACGGCGGCGCTGAGCACGCTCGACCAGAAGATCGCGAACAGAAGCCCCGCGACGCCCATGTCTTCGTGTTCGGCGAGCCAATAACCCAGCACGGGCATCACCACTGCATAAGCGAGGATGTGACTGAAAGTGGGAAACCAATTGTCGCTGCGGGCGCGCAGGGCCGATGCAGTGACGACTTGCGTGCCGTCCGGCGTCAGCACCAGCGCGCAGACCCACATAAGCGACGCGATCAAAGCGGCGAGATCGGCGTCGGCGGTGTAGGCCCGCCCGATCGGGTGCGCGAAGACGAAGATCGCGACGGCGGCGATCACCATGCCGATGGCGTTCAGCCAAATGCCGGTCCAGCCGGCGCGCGCGGCGTCGTGCGGAGCTTGGCGGCCGGTGGCTTCGCTGACGAGCACGGCGGTGGCGGCGGCGAGGCCAAGCGCGATCATGAACACGAAGGCCATGAGATTGAGCAAGATTTGATAGGCGGCGACGACGTCGGCGCTGATGCGGCCGGCGATCACGGTCATCGCGGAGAACGCGCCCGCTTCGACCGCCTGGCTCACGGCGGCCGCCGCGCCGACCGCCAGAAGAGCGCCGTAGCCATGGCCGTGCGCGCCTTTCGACTTGCGCACGCCGAAGGTGACGCCATCGCGCAGGAAGTAGATGCAGATCAAAAGCACGCCGGCGAGGAAGACGCGCGCGCCGACCGTCGCCCAGGCTGAACCGATGGCGCCGTGCTCAGGCACCCAAAGCAAGTTCAAGCCAAGGTTCACGGCATTGGCGAGCCACATGACGACGGTGGAGACGCCCGGCTTCTTGATCGCTTCGAGAAAGTATGTGCCGGCGATGTAGAGCAAGTGCAGCGGGATCGAAAAGGCCAGCACCAGCATCACCGGCGTCGACGGTCCGGCAAGCGTCTCGCCGATGCCGAAGAAGGTGAAGAGCCGTTCGCCGCCAAGCCACATCAATGCAGCTGACAACACGCCTGCGACGAGCGCGAGGATGAGGCCGCGCCGCAGCACCACGCCGGCGCCCTGCTTGTTGCCCTCGCCGATGGAACGCGCAGCAAGAACCTGCACGCCCTGCAGCAAGCCGATTGCGGCCACGAGAAACACAGCCGTCGGCGCCCAGCCGAGCGCTTGGTGCGGCAGTTCATCGGGCGCCAGTTGGCCGACGACGATCACGTCCACCAACGCCATGCCGATAATCCCGAGGCGCGCGAGCGCGACGGGTCCGGCTATGCGCAGCAAAGGCGCGACGAAAGAGCGTGTGGCGGCCATGAGGGAGCGCGCTTTTAGCGGAGGCGCGCGAGTCGGTCGAGGCTTAGCTAAGCCGCTGGTAGATCTTTGCGGAAAGTGCGGCTTCCAGGACCGAGTAGATCACGATCTGAAGGAAGATGCTGATCGTGTAGAAGATGGCGAAGCCGAACAAATTGGCTTGCGCATAGTTCAGCATCTGAATGGGATCACCGGTCGGCGCGCCGACTGCTGTCGCCAGCAGCGATTGCAGCGCGCTGGCGAAAATGAAAGCAGGCCCCAATAGCAATAGACGCGCGCCGGCAATGCGCAGAAAATTGCCGCGCGTCATCCGCCAGCTGTCAAACACCGAAACCCGCTTGCGGGCGATGGTGGCGGGCACAACGAGATAAAAGCGCGTGCTGATCAGGAAGGCGAGCGCCGCGCCGGCAAACATCGCATAGGCCATGATGTGCTGCTGCTCGGCCAGCGCGCGCTCGACAATCGCTTGCAGCGCGGCTTGGTTTTCACCGGCCGCCTGCACTTCGCCCTGGTAGGGCGCGATTATGAACGACATCGTGGTGAACATCAGCATGATGAAGATGATGGCGAAGAAGACGCCGATAAGAAGCATGGCCGCGCCGACGCGTCCGGCATTTGCCGCGAGACCTTCGGTCGGCGCGCCGCCGAGGGCCGCCGTCGTGAGGACGGTGTGGGCGCCAAGCACGGCGATCAGCACCGCCGCCATCCACGCGAGATTGGGACCAAGCGCCAGCAACACCGCCTGCCCGAGCGCGGCCAAAGCCGCGACACTGACGACGAACCGTACGTTCTCGCGCACGAAGCGGAGCGCGGCGCCGACGGTGTCACGGATGGAAAGAATGATGGGATCGGCCATGGCGATGGCCTGCCATGGGCTCGCGCCCTCGCGCAAGCTGTCTGGCGCGGCTTGCGGACATTGCACAGGCGCGGCATGTCAGCGCTGATGAAACCTGTTCATGTCGTCGGCGGCGGTTTGGCCGGTTCGGAAGCTGCATGGGCGTTGGCGAACGCCGGCGTGCCCGTGGTGCTGCACGAGATGCGGCCCGTGGTGAAAACCGACGCGCATCAGACGGAGAAGTTTGCGGAGCTGGTGTGTTCCAACTCGTTCCGGAGCGACGATTGGCGCGGCAATGCGGTTGGCTTGCTGCACGAAGAGATGCGCCGCGTCGGCTCGCTGGTGATGGCGAGCGCTGAGCCGGCGCAAGTGCCGGCAGGCAGCGCGCTGGCGGTGGACCGGGATGTGTTTTCCGACGCGGTGACGGCGGCGCTGCTGGCGCATCCGCTGGTGAGTGTTGAGCGCGGCGAAGTGCGTTCGCTGGATGCTCTCTTATCCTCCCCCGCGCGCGCGGGAGGTGTCATGAGCGAAGCGAATGACGGAGGGGGGCGCGATAGCAACGCACAACTTCCCCCTACGTCTCGCGCTGCGCGCGATCCACTTCCCCCGCACGCGGGGGAAGATCAGGAGAGCGTCATTTTCTGCACCGGTCCCCTCACCTCGCCTTCGTTGGCGGACTCGATCCGCAATCTCACCGGCGAAGACTCGCTTGCCTTCTTCGACGCCATCGCGCCGATCGTGCATGCGGACTCGATCGATTTTGACATCGCCTGGAAGCAATCGCGTTACGACAAGGAAGGTCCGGGCGGCGACAAAGCGGCGTACGTGAACTGCCCGATGGATGAGGCGCAGTATGTGGCGTTCATCAATGCGCTGAATGCGGGCGCGAAGACTGAGTTTCGTGAGTGGGAGAAGAACACGCCCTACTTCGAGGGCTGTTTGCCGATTGAAGTGATGGCTGAACGTGGGCCGGAAACGCTGCGGTTTGGGCCGATGAAGCCGGTGGGGCTGATGGACCCGCGTGTGGGGAAACGTCCGCATGCAGTGGTGCAGCTTCGGCAGGACAATAAGCTGGGCACGCTGTTCAATATTGTGGGCTTTCAGACGAAGCTGAAATACGGCGCGCAGGAAGAAATTTTCCGGATGATCCCCGGCCTACAAAACGCGCGGTTTGCGCGGCTGGGCGGCATTCATCGTAATACGTTTTTGAATTCGCCGAAGCTGTTGGATGGCACGCTGCGTTTGCGGGCGGAACCGCGCGTACGGTTTGCGGGGCAAGTGACGGGGGTTGAGGGTTACGTCGAGAGCGCGGCGATGGGGATGATGGCTGGGCGCTTTGCAGCTGCAGAGCGATTGGGACGCGCGATTGAACCGCCGCCGGCGACGACGGCGTTTGGCGCGCTGATCGCGCACGTGACGGGCGGGCACATCGGCGACGGCAAAGGCTCGTTTCAGCCTATGAATGTGAACTTTGGTCTATTTCCCGAGATCGTGGCGCCAACGCATGGTGCGGATGGGAAGAAGCTCAAAGGCGAAGATCGCTCGCGCGCGAAAAAGCTGGCGCTGGCGGAGCGGGCTTTGGGGGATTTGGGGGCTTGGCTGGGTGACTGAGGCGCTCCCTGCCACCGTTTCCTATCGGCCCATTCGGTTCAGCCTGATTGTTCGAGCGCTCTTGGGTTTTGCGTTTGTCGCTGTAATCATCTGGGCAACGCACCTCGGATGGACCAACGGCCGAGCAGGATTTTTGACGGTTTTTGTGATGGGTGGCTGCGCAGCGTTCTTTACATACGTATCAACCGGCTATCTCAGCCAACTTGGTGACGAGAACAGCCTTACGCTGGACGGCGAAGGATTTTCGTATCGCGCCGCCTGGAAACGTCAGAGAATAGCGTGGCGCGATGTTTCAGAGTTCAAGGTCGTACGTCACCGCTCTGTTGAGGGCATAGCCTTCGACCTGCCTACCGCCGCCTCCAATTGGATGCGGCACCTCAATCGAAATGCGGTTGGATTTTCGGAGTTCATGATGCCGCATGCCTTTGACGCGCCTATTCACGATGTATGCGAGACCTTGAACGCATTCCGAACTCGGGCGTTGGGCACACCCTAGCGCGCAGTCATTTCATTTCCGGAGCTCTGCGGAGCTACTTCTTAGCAGCGAGCGCTCGCTTATGCGCCAGCGCTTTGGTTTGGTTGGCTTGCCAGACGCGCCAGGTTTCGATGGAGGGGATCGGGTCGTTGGCCCAATCGGGCGGCTCGACGCCGGCGGCGGCGTAATCGGCGAGGGTGAGCGCGTCGCGTTCGTCGTCCTCGGAATTGCTGTTGAGCAGGACGGATTTCACCGGCTCGGCCGCTGACGGCTTCGCGGCTGCATCATCTTCAATGACTGGAGGCGGCAGGTTGGGATCGTCAATCATCGGAAAGCCCTAAACGCGGAAAAGCGCTTGATCGCACATGGCGCGCCGCGATGGCGTTACAAGGGGCAGTCTGCCCCGCCGCAAGGCTGATTGTTGACACAATCGTTGCGGCGGCGCTGTTTTTCGCTTCAGGGGATCAGCGAATGAAGATTGCTCAAGGCATTACCATTGCGTTGGCGGCTTTGACGCTTTGCGCATGCGCGAGCAGCGCACCCAGCCGCGAAACGCAAAATTGGTGGCGAACGACGGGCGCGCTTGCCGGCGATGACATGGAGGGGCGCGATACTGGGTCGGCGGGCTACGACCGCGCCGCCGCCTATGTCGCGGATCGCTTTCAACGCGCGGGACTATCGCCGGCTGGCGACAACGGGACGTACTTCCAGCGCATCAGCTTCAACGAGATTGAAGTCACCAGTGAAGGCACTTCGTTCGCGGTGCGCTACGCCAATGGCGACACGCAGGCCCTCCACTTTCTGCATGATATCGCCGTGACGCCGACCTGGGGCCTGCCCGAGCGCATCGACGCGCCCTTGGTGTTTCGCGGATATTGCGCGGCGGCGGACATAACGAATGTACGCGGTGCGGTTGTCGTGTGTTTTGGCACGCGCCGCACTGGCCAAACTTTGGGCGCGGCGCAGCTTGAGGCGGCAACGGCCGCAGGCGCCGTTGGATTGATGCGCGTCGACGACACGGGTTTCACGATCGAACCTCCGCGTTGGCCGCTCGCCTATGCCCGCACCGTGATCTTGGCAGAGAGCGCGCGGACCCGCGCCATCCCCTCGCTCCGGTTGGCGCCGGAGGCGTTCAACGAAATGGCGCGCGCCAGCGGCCAGAATGGTGCGGACATCCTCGCGCATGGCGCGCGCGGTGAGGCGATGGCGTCTTTTGACATGCCAGGGCGGTTTGAAGCACGGTTTGCAACGCGCGAACGCAGCTACACGTCGGACAATGTACTCGCGGTGTTGCCGGGCACTGATCCTGCGCTCGCAAACCAGCCTGTTCTGCTCACCGCCCATCTTGATGGCTATGGCTACGGTACGCCGGTTGATGGCGACAACCTTTATAACGGTGCGCTTGATGATGCGGCTTATGTCGCGACGTTGATCACGTTCGCGGACGCACGGCATGGGCGCGGGTTTCGACGGCCGGTGATCTTCGCGGCGGTGACGGCGGAAGAGAAAGGGCTCTGGGGCTCGCGTTGGTTGGCGGCGCATCCGACTGTGGCCGCGCCGACGCCGATCGCGGTGCTCAACATGGATCAGCTGCGGCCGCTTTACCCCCTGCGCATCCTGACGACGCTTGGCCTGGATGAGTCAACGCTTGGGCAAACGGTGCGCGACATCGCGGGACCGATGGGCGTTGAGGTACGCGGCGATCTTGAGCCGGAGCGCAATCTGCTGCGACGCACGGATCATTGGCCGTTCATGGAACGCGGCGTGCCGTCGGTGAGCTTCTTGTTCGGGTTTGATGCGAGCGACGCGACCGCGGCTGCCGCGTATCGCGATTGGTACGAACATCGCTATCACGCGCCGCAAGACGATATGAGCACGCCGATCGACTTTCAGGCGCAGGCGGATTTTCACAGGTTCTACTTCGCGCTGGTGGAGGCGGTGGCGAATGCGGATGAACGGCCGGAGTGGGCGGCAGGGAGTCCGTATCGGCCGGGCGCACGCTGAAGCTTGGTTGGTGATGACGGAGTCATCCCTCACCCTGCCCTCTCCCCTCGCGGGGAGAGGGTTCTGACGGAGCGCGGTCGTTCCCTCTCCCCGAGAGGGGAGAGGGTTAGGGTGAGGGCTGGCGCAGGGCTTCGAGGATGAGCGCGGCGGCAACGCTTGGATCGGAGAGTACGAGCGCATCGCGGATACGCAGAACGCGCCAACCGAGCTTGTTCAGCAACGCCGTTCGTTCAGCGTCGTATTCGATTTGATCGGCGACGTCGTGGGACGAGCCATCTAACTCGACGACGAGCCTTGCTTCCATGCAAACGAAATCGGCGATGTAGCGGCTGATGGGCCGTTGGCGCCGGAATTTGAAGCCAAGGCGGTTGTCGCGGACGATTTCCCAGACGGCGCGTTCGGCGCGGCTTGGTTGTTTGCGCATGCCGCGCGCGCGATCGCGGAGCATGCCTTTGGTTGGTGACGACGGAGTCATCCCTCACCCTGCCCTCTCCCCTCTCGGGGAGAGGGTTCTTTAGATCAAGCCTGCAAGCGGGGAGCTTGGGTCGGCGTATTTTTTCTTGGGCATGCGACCGGCCAAGTATGACTCACGGCCTGCGATCACCGCGTGCTTCATCGCTTTGGCCATGCGGATGGGGTCTTTGGCTTCGGCGATGGCGGTGTTCATGAGCACGCCGTCGACGCCGAGTTCCATCGCGATGGCGGCGTCGCTCGCGGTGCCGACGCCGGCGTCGACGATGACGGGGACTTTGGCTTGTTCGACGATGAGGCGGATGTTCACCGGGTTTTGGATGCCGAGGCCGGAGCCGATGAGTGAGCCGAGCGGCATTATGGCGACGCAGCCAGCGTCTTCGAGTTTCTTGGCGTAGACCGGATCGTCGCTGCAATAGACCATCACGTCGAAGCCTTCGGTGACGAGGATCTTCGCAGCGGAGAGCGTCTCTTCCATGTCAGGATAGAGCGTCTTCTGGTCGGCGAGGACTTCGAGTTTCACCAGCTTCCAATCGCCGGCTTCGCGCGCGAGGCGAAGCGTGCGCAGGGCTTCATCGCCGGTGAAGCAGCCGGCGGTGTTGGGCAGGAAGGTCGTCTTCTTCGGATCGATGTGATCGGTGAGCCGCTCTTTGCTCGGATCGGAGAGATTCACGCGCCGCACCGCGACGGTGACAATCTCGGCGCCGCTGGCTTCGAGGGCTGCGGCGTTCTCGGCGTAGGTTTTGTACTTGCCGGTGCCGATGATGAGGCGGGAGTTGTACGACTTTCCGGCGATGGTGAGTGCGTTGTCAGACATGGCGAACCTCCGCCTCCCCGCGCCCTTGTGGGGCGGGGCCGGGGGTGGGGGTAACGGCGGTATTCTCTCTGGAGATGGCGCCGCCCGCACCCCCCTCCCCGCCCTCCCCCACAAGGGGGGAGGGAGAATGTGTGCCGGCGATGGTGAGGATGTCGTTGCTCATTGCGTGCGTACCAATCGACTCCCCGCCCCCTTGCGGG
>JADLHI010000027.1 GCA_020848895.1 Hyphomonadaceae bacterium | reverse complement strand
TCGTGATCTTGCGTTGCGACATCGACGTTCTTCTGTTCGCGCATCAACGCGAGTTCGTAGCGCCGCGTGCGGACAATCATGTTTTCGATCATCTCGATCAGCACGCGGTTCGGACAACCTGCGATCAGTTCCATGTGCCAGGCGTCGTCGATCTCGATCGCGCGCAGACCCTTGGCGCGCGCGAGATCGGCGTTGAGCTTCTCAAGCCGCGCGATACGCTTTTCGTCAGGAACACCGGCAAGCCGGAGCGCTTCGGGATCGAGCAGCGGGCGGATGTCGTAAATCTGCTCAAACTCGTCCAGCGTGAGCGGGCGTACGAAATAGCCGATGCGCGGCACGCTCGAGAGCGCGCCTTCAGCCGCCAAACCGCTCAGCGCCTCGCGCAGCGGCGTGCGGCTGACGCCAAGTTGCTGCGCTAACCGCACCTCGTTGATGCGATCCCCCGCCGCCAGGCGGCCATCGACAATCATCGCGCGCACGGTATCCGCCGCCGCCTCGCTGATATTGCCGCGCTGGATCGCATCTGATTGCATACTGTATACAGTACACGAAGACCTCGCCGCGGCGCAAGCTCTTAGCGGCTCCTATCGACCGCGCGCCGGAGCTATGCAATATTGCATCGGGGCCAGCCGCCCCGGGGTCCGGGCCGCAATGGATTGGGATAAGCTCAAAACGTTTCACTTCGCCGCCGAGACCGGCAGCCTCACCGCCGCCGCCGAGAAGCTCGGCGTCAGCCAGTCATCGGTGAGTCGCCAGATCGCGGCGCTCGAAAGCGACATGGGCGTGCCGCTCTTTCAACGGCACGCGCGCGGGCTGCTGCTGACAGGCCCAGGCATGGCGCTGCGCGAGTTCACGCGTGAAATGGCGGCTGCGGCCGTCATTGCGGAATCGACGCTGAAAGACGCGCGTGAAAAGGTGATCGGCGATCTTAAGGTCACCGCGCCGGTTGCATTCGGCTCTACCTGGCTTGCGCCGCGCTTGGGCGCGTTTGCCGACACGTATCCAGAGACGCGATTGCAGATCATGCTCGATGACCGCGAGTACGATCTGCTGAAACTCGAAGCTGAATGCGCGATCCGTCTTTGGGCGGCGACGCACGCCGATCTAATTCAGCGCAAACTCTTGGAAGTGCGCGTCAGTCTCTATGCATCAGCGGCGTACTTGCAGCGTCACGGCACGCCCAAGAATGTCGAAGACCTCGATAACCATCGCATCATCGCCTACCAGGCCGGCGTCCCGACGCCGATGCGCGAGTTGGATTGGGCGCAACGCGCCGGCCGCGAAGACGCAAAGCCACGCCCGCCCCTCTTAGAGATCAACAACGTCTACGGCATGCTGCGCGCGGTTGAGTCAGGCTTCGGCATTGGCAGCGCGCCCGATTACATGGCGCGCGAAAATCCGAACCTGGTGAAGGTGCTGCCGAACCTGCAAGGCCCGAGCTTCGAGGTTTACTTCATCTATCCAAGCGATCTGAAGCGCTCGAAGCGTATCGCCGCTTTCCGCCAATTCTTGATCGATCAGGCGGCCGATTGGGAGCCGTAAAGCTCTCGACAGTACACCACGAACTCCGTCATTCCGGACGCGCGAAGCGCGATCCGGAATGACGAGGGATGTGTATCCTAAAGCTGGCCCGCTGGGACGTTGAACGTGTCGCACTGGCGCGCGTCGCCGCTATCGAAGCCACGGCGGAACCAGGTCATACGTTGGGCGCTGGAGCCGTGCGTGAATTGGCTCTCGTTGCTTTGACCAAGCGCATCGTCGCCAATTTGGTGCGCGGCGTTCAGCGCTTCGCGGAGGTCCGCTTCGTCAATCGCCAGATCGGCGCGCGCCGTGTGGCCCCATACGCCGGCAAAGCAATCGGCCTGCAGTTCGACGCGCACCGACGTTTGGTTCTGGCTCTCGCCTTGAACCTGGACCTGGGTCGCGCCGATCAGATTTTGCACATGGTGACCGACTTCGTGCGCGATCACATAGGCTTGCGCGAAATCGCCAGGCGCACGCAGGCGATCACGCATCAGATCGTAGAAGCTTGGGTCGACGTAGAGCTTGTGATCGCCGGGGCAGTAGAACGGGCCGACTTCAGAGCTGGCGTTGCCGCAGCCTTCAGTTCCGACTGCGCCTGAATAGACGACAAGCGTCGGGTTCTGGTAGGCGCCCGGTTGCTGGTTGTTGTAGCGCGGCAAGCGGCCTTGCTGGAATTGCGCGGCCCACACGTCTTCGGTCGAACCCAGAATGGCGCGCGAGAAATCGCAGGCTTGCGTTGCATCCGGCGAGCTATCGCACGTGCTGCCTTCGCTCTGTGTTTGGGTTTGCCCCGGCACGCCGCCAATCAGCGCGCCGAAGACCATGTTCTTGATGCCGGGCGGCGCGAAGAACCAGATGCCCGCCAGCACCACGCCGACGATCAGAATGCCGCGCAGGCCGATACGCCGAAGGATCGCGAACAACACCCCACCGGGCAGGCCGCCGCCACCCATGCCGCCGCTCCCTCGGCCGCGGTCTTCGTAATTGTCCGAACGGCGTTGGCCATCTGTGCGCATTGGTACGTCCTCCTGCCCTCAGGGTCCGTCTTAGCTTGCACACCGGCGGGAGGCTACTCCGAGGAGAAGAGGTCCTGCTGGCCGTCGCGCTCCAGGGGCCGGCGGAATTGTGTGTGGTCCAGCGCCAATCTGGGTTTGTCGAAGCCCAGCCGCCGGCATGCCGCGGCGAAACGGTCGGCGATCAGCTTTGCGTAGGGGCCAGCGCCCCGCTGCCGCTTGCCCCACTCAGGATCGTAGTCACGACCGTTGCGCATCTGGCGCACCAGCGTCATCACCCTGGTGGCGCGGTCCGGGAAATGCGCGTGCAGCCACTCACGGAAGAGGTCCTTGATCTCGAGCGGCAGACGCAACACGACGTATCCCGCAGCGCTTGCGCCCGCCTTCGCGCACTCTTCCAGGATCGCTTCGATCTCGCTGTCGTTGATCGCCGGCACGATCGGCGCGACCATCACGGTCACCGGGATGCCCGCATCGGCCAGCATGCGGATCGCTTCGATGCGCCGGTGCGGCGCAGCGGCGCGCGGCTCCATCACCCGCGAAATGGGCCGCTCCAGAGAAGTCACGGAGATCGCAGCCTTCGCAAGCCCTCGCTCCGCCAGACGCGCCAGAATATCGATATCGCGGATTACCAGCTGCGATTTGGTGATCAGCGACACGGGGTGGCGCCAGCGCTCCATCACTTCAAGAATGCCGCGCGTGATGCCGTAACCGCGCTCAATCGGCTGATAGATGTCGGTGACGCCGCCGAGCATGATCGTTTTTGGCTTGTAGCTGGGCTTGGCGAACTCGCGCTCAAGCAGTTCGACGGCGTTAGCTTTCACAAAGAGCTTGGTCTCGAAATCCAAGCCCGGCGAAAGCCCGACATAGGCGTGGTTCGGACGTGCGTAACAATAGATGCAGCCGTGCTCGCAGCCGCGATAGGGATTGATCGACTGGTCGAAGGAAATGTCCGGGCTTTGGTTGGTCGAGATGATGCTCTTGGCCAATTCTGGCGTGACGACCGTCTCCAATGGCCTCGCGCCATCCTCGCCGACCCAACCGTCATCAAAGGCCTCGCGGGCAAAGCGCTCGTAGCGGCCGCTTGCATTGGTGCGAGCGCCCCGGCCATGCAAAGGGTCGGATTTCATCCATAGGACTATAGTCCCAAATATAGAACATATAAATAACTACGCGAATCGCAATGCGCCTCGACCTGCATGAATCACCAATCAATTCCTCAATGAAATTCGGCACGGAGGCAGGCCGAAGCCGGAACGGAAGCGGATGGCTGTGGAAAACGGACGCCATCCAAATGAAAAGGGCGCCGGTTCGACCGGCGCCCTCAATCTTGTGGGCTTCTCATTGGAGTCTGCCTGGTTCTTACGCCCCGCCTTGCGGCTGCTTGGGCCTGGGAAAGTTCAGGTCAAAGACCCGTTACGCAACCATCTGCGCGGCTTGGTTCATCGTCGCGAAGGCCAGAGGGGCGAACACCGCCAGCGCCGCAACCAGACAATAAAACTTGGACATTTCCTGCTCCATCTCTTCTCGAACCGTCCGTCGATCCGATGAGTGGAAGGTAATAGACGCTTAGCTCTATCGATGTGACGGGCGTCACGACGCGAAGAACGCGAAGTCCCGGTCGCGCGGCGAGAAGCGCAGGCCTGCATCGACATAGATCACCTGCCCCGTCACCGCCGGCGCATCGAGCAGATAGAGCACCGATGCGACGACATCGTTTGGGGTAACGCCGTAGCCAAGTGGCGTCTTGTCGTGCTGTTGCTCGAACGAGAGCTGCGGTTGACCGGGCGATGGTAGCGCATACGCGGGCGCGACAGCATTTACGCGCACCTGCGGCGCTAGCGCGCGCGCGAACATCTCTGTCGCGCCAGCAAGTGCGAACTTCGAGATCGTGTAAGAGAAATGATCCTGGTACGGCGTCGCCAGCTTGTAATCGAGCAGGTTCACGACGCTGCGCTGCGGCGCGTCAGATTGCGCCGCCAGCGCTTGCGTCAGCAACATCGGCGCTGTGGCGTTGACGGCAAAGTGTTGGGAAAGCGCTTCGGGGGTGAACGTGGCCGCGTCGTCGTGCTTGAATATGGCGGCGCAATTGACCAGGCCAAGGATGGGCGCATCCGCCAATTTCGCGCACTGTGAAATGAGCCCAGAGACAGCCGCTGCGTTTTCGAAGTCGCACTGAACCGTCTTTGCTTCGCCGCCGCGCGCACGGATGTCCGCCGCCACCTGCTCAGCGTCAGCGGCCCCATTGCTATAGTGCAGCAGCACGCTCCATCCGCGCGCGGCCGCTTCTTTGGCGATCTCGGCGCCAAGCCGGCGCACGCCAGTGACCAACACCCAGCGGCTCATTGCGACCGCTCACGCCGGATCGTAACCGCCACCAAGCCATCGCCTGAAAGCACGGACGGCTTCTTCACGGTCACTTCCACCCACAGCGCGCGATCCGACAGAGAAAGGCAATGCCCAGCGACACGATCGGACAACGTCTCGATGAGATGCGCCGGCTCGCCCAGATCGTCGCGAATGAAATGCAGGATGCGATCGTAGTCCGTGGTCGCACCGATGCGATCGTGCTTGGTGAAATTCGGCGGATCGGCCAGAGCCAGCGTCACCGAGATGCGCACCTCCTGGGGCGTTGCGCGCTCGGGATCTGGAACGCCGACGCGAACCAGGGCTTTGGCGTCATCAATGCGAATGATCTGAAGGTCTGACATTCGCCGCGACCCTACTCAAGCAAAGGCGATCAAGCCAGCGCCGAGCGCGACAATCGCGGCGCCGAGCCAGCGCCGCGCGCCGAGGCGCTCGTGCAGAAAGAAAAAGGCGATCAGCGCACCCCATACGACGGAGGTTTCGCGCAGCGCCGTAACCTGTGCGATTGGCGCGAAGGTCTGCGCCCAAAGCACGAGGCCGTAGCCGGCGAAGCTGACGATGCCGACGCCGATGCCGCGCCACGGCGCCACAGCCGCATCGGTCAGCAGACGCTTGACCCCACGCCGCCAGAACGCAAACGCCGCCATCGGCACGGACATCAG
This sequence comes from Hyphomonadaceae bacterium, assembly GCA_020848895.1. Lineage (GTDB taxonomy): Bacteria > Pseudomonadota > Alphaproteobacteria > Caulobacterales > Aquidulcibacteraceae > Vitreimonas. The sequence continues at coordinate 3,011 of JADLHI010000027.1, read as the reverse complement.
CGCCATCGACCAACCCAGAAAGATCACGGCGTTGCCCGTCGCCCGCGATCCCAGCGCGTCGACCAGCGAATACGACGCGATGCAGAGGCCGATGGCCCCTGCCCACAGCGTCGCTCGCAGTGACGCGCGCGGGCTTGCGCCGACGGTGAACACGCCAATCGATACGAACGCGATGCCCAGCATCTTGAGCGGTGGCGGAATTTCGTTTGCCGTCAGCGCAGCGCCTAGCGCCACCAGCATCGGCGCCATGCCGCGTGAGAGCGTGTAGACATGGCTCATATCGCCGGCGTCGTAGCCTTTGAACAAACAGAACCAATATGCGAGATGGATGCACACCGTCATCGCGAGGTAGGGCCACGCTGCCGGCGCTGGAGCGCCTAAGAACGCAACGATCAGCAGGCCTGCGCCAAGCCCGCCCACCGCAATCAGAAACGAATCCGTGACACGATCCGTGCCGCCTTTCAGGACGGCATTCCAGCTCGCATGGATCACGGCTGAAGCAATGGCGGCGGCGATAGCGAGCGGCGGCATGAGTCGCATGCTGTATGGACCGCCGCGGTCCCGCAGGCCAGCGCAGGTGTTTGCGGGCGCGGCGCTACCGGTCCATAAGGTTTTCCGCGGAGGGCGGGCATGAGCGCACAGGAATTCGACATCATCGTTTATGGCGCGAGCGGCTTCACCGGAAAGCTGGTGGCCGAGCATTTGTTCAAGACTTACGGCACAGAGGGCGGCATGCGCTGGGCCATTGCCGGGCGCGACGAAGAGAAGCTCAAAGCCGTCCGCACTGAGATCGGCGCGCCCTATTCGTTACCTATCATTGTGGCCGGCGCCACGAATTCCAACGCTCTTGACGCGATGGCGCATCGCGCGCGCGTGATCATCACCACTGTCGGCCCCTATCAACGTTACGGCGAAGGCCTGCTTGCGGCATGCGCAAAGGCCGGAACGGACTATGTCGATCTCTGTGGCGAGCCGAACTGGATGGCGGCGATGATCGCCAAGTACGAGAAAACGGCGCGGGAAAGCGGCGCACGCATCGTTTTTTCATGCGGCTTCGATTCCATCCCGTTCGATTGCGGCGTTTGGTATTTGCAGCAGGAAGCCAAGGCGCGCTTCGGCCAGCCATTGCGCGATGTGCGTGGCCGCGTGCGCAAAATGAAGGGCACGTTTTCGGGCGGCACGCTGGCCTCGATGCTGGCGACACTCGAAGCCGTGAAACGCGAACCTGCGCTCGCCGCGCGCATGACCGATCCATTCCTGTTGTCGCCGGAACGGCTGACACCGCAACCTGACGGCGACGTCGTCACCGAAGACGCGGACATCAATTCGTGGGCGGCGCCGTTCGTGATGGCCTCGATCAACACCAAGAACGTGCACCGCACCAACGCGCTGGCGCACTATCCGTACGGCCGCGATTTCACCTACAGCGAAATGATGGCGACTGGCGGCGGTTCGAAAGGCAAACAGCGCGCCAAGTCGGCGCTCGGCGCATCCAACATGCAGCGTGCGCTGCTGGGCTTTGCGCCGACACGCATGCTGCTGACGCAGTTCGCGTTGCCGAAACCAGGCGAAGGTCCGGACAAAGAAGCGCGCGAAACCGGCATGTACGATGTGCTCTATGTCGGCACGACGAGCGACGGACGCGCGCTGCGCGCCAGCGTCCATGGCGACAAGGATCCAGGCTACGGCTCGACGTCAAAGATGATTTCCGAAGCGGCGTTGACGCTGAAAGACACCAATCGCCAGACGACGCCCGGTGGCATCTGGACGCCGGCCGCCGCCATGGGCGATGCTCTGATCGCGCGCCTGCAGGAAAAAGCGGGGCTGACGTTCAAGCTGGAGAATTAGCATGGACCGCCGGCGTCTCGCCGGCCAGCACTGGCGTATGCCGGCGAGACGCCGGCGGTCCGTACTAACTCAGGCTCGCACAGAAGCGTTGGATGCGCGCGCAGGCATCTTCCAAGCACTGGGTCGATGTCGCGTACGAGATGCGGAAATTCGGCGAGAGACCAAACGCGGCGCCGTGCACGAGAGCCACGCCCTCCGCTTCCAGCAGCGCGATCGCGAATGCCTCATCGTTCGCGATCACCGCGCCAGTTGGCGTCTTCTTGCCAATAAGCTCAACGCATGACGGATAGACATAGAACGCGCCTTCCGGCGTCGGACACTTCAAGCCGCGCGCTTGGTTCAACATCGAGACAACCAGATCGCGGCGCTCTTGGAAGAGCTTTTTGTTCTTCGGGATGAAATCCTGCGTGCCGTTCAGCGCCTCAACCGCCGCCCATTGCGAGATCGAGCATGGGTTTGACGTCGTCTGCCCCATCACGTTCGCCATCGCCTTGATCAGCCATTGCGGGCCGCCGGCATAGCCGATGCGCCAGCCAGTCATCGAATAGGCCTTCGAGACGCCGTTCATTGTTAGCGTGCGCTCGTACAAACGCGGCTCGACCTGCGCGATCGTCGTGAACTCAAAGTCGCCGTAGGTCAGATGCTCGTACATGTCGTCCGTGAGAACGAGCACGTGGGGATAATCCACCAGCACCGCCGCAAGCGCTTTCAGCTCCGCGCGCGTGTACGCAGCGCCCGACGGATTGGACGGCGAATTCAGCAAGAGCCATTTGGTGTGCGGCGTGATCGCCTTCGCCAGCGCTTCGGGTTGAATCTTGAAGCCCTGCTCCATCTTGGTGTCGATGAACACCGGCGTGCCGCCACACATGATCGCCATGTCCGGATAGCTCACCCAGTAGGGCGCGGGGATGATCACTTCATCGCCCGGATTGAGCGTCGCCATCCAGGCGTTGAAGATCACCGGCTTGCCGCCGGGCGACACGTTGATCTGCTCGCGCTTGTAGTCCAGGCCGTTCTCGCGCTTGAACTTGGCGCCGATCGCATCCTTCAGTTCCGGGATGCCGTCGACATCTGTATATTTCGTCTTGCCTTCGCGCATGGCGCGGATGGCGGCTTCCTTGATGTTCTCGGGCGTGTCGAAGTCGGGCTCGCCTTGCGACAGC
>JADLHI010000026.1 GCA_020848895.1 Hyphomonadaceae bacterium | reverse complement strand
TGCCAACTGCCCGCTGCCTACTGCCTCCACCATGTCGCTTCGCTTGTTCGCCGCTCTTTCAATTCCGGATCATGTCGCGGAGCGTCTGTTGCCGCTGATGAAGGGTATCGGCGGCGCCAATTGGCGGTCGCGCGAGAACTTGCATTTGACGCTGCGATTCTTCGGCGAGCTTGCGGAGCCTGTCGCGGAAGACCTCGATTCTGAACTTGAGGCGGCGACGAGCGGTTACAAGCCGTTCGAAGTTCGTTTGAAGGGCGCGGGTTCGTTTGGCGGCGCCGATCCGCACGCGCTTTGGATTGGCGCGGCGGAGAATCCCTCGCTCACGCAATTGGCGGCGGCGTGTGAGAAGGCGGCGCGGCGAGTGAAGCTGAAGCCCGAGCCGCATAAGTTCACACCGCACGTGACGGTGGCGTATCTCAACGGCGCGGCGCTGGATCGGGTGCAGCGATTTGAGCAGGAGCTGGCGCTGTTCGAAGCGCCGCCGTTTCGGGTGGAGAGCTTTGGGCTGTATTCCAGCGTAACGCGAAAATCCGCTCCGAGCCTTTATCGGCTCGAAGCGGAATATCCGTTACTAGGGTAGGCGCTAAACGCTTACGAAACCGGCGTTGGTTGTGGCGTTTGCGGCGCTGGCGGCGCGGTGTCGCGCACCATGGTTGCTGGCGGTGGGTTTGGGCCCATGGTGCAGCAGCGCACTTGCACTTCGAGAACCTGAGAATTGAACCTGCATTCGGTGTCGTTGACCGAACGAAGGATCGCCATGCCGCCGGCGCGGCGCGTGTAGCGGGTCTGTGTGCAGCCCGTCAGCGTGTAGCCTGGATCGCAAGTGCCGGCGCGGGTGCGGTTGAGCGTGCGCGTGACGCAAACGACGTTGCGCGCCATCGCTTGATCGGCGGTGGATTGGGCGCGGTTGGCGACGCCGAAGACTTCGGTGATGCGCGAGCCGAGGCTGGTGCGGACTTCTTCGGTGTCACGGTGTTGTTTGCAGATGTCGGTGTTGCCACGCGCCGCATCCTGCGAACACCATTCGGCAATGGTCATGTCGCCGGTGCGGTTGGCGCAAGCGGTGGCCATCGTGGCCAACGCCAACACGGCGAAAATTGCTACTATGCGCATTCTGGCGCCTTTCCCTCTTAAGATTCCCCCGTGGCTCCCAAAGCGGATCGGGGAAAACGCGTCAACACTTGTCGCGGTTTCGGGGAATCCGAGATGTGGCTGCTATTTTTACGCTCGGAGGTTCCAGTGCTGGCGAAGCGCATCTTCATTCTGACGGGCGCGGGCGTTTCAGCAGAGTCCGGGCTTTCGACGTTTCGCGACAAGGGCGGGATCTGGAGCCGGTACAGCCTCGAAGAAGTCGCCTCGATTCAAGGCTATGAGCGCAATCCGAGCTTCGTGCTCGAGTTTTACAACATGCGCCGCAACGCCCATGGCGGCGTCGGGCCGAATGCGGCCCACCTTGCGTTGGCGCAGTTGGAGGAGGCCTGGAGCGCGCGAGGCGGCTCGGTGACGCTCTGTACGCAAAACGTCGACAATCTCCACGAGCGCGGCGGCTCCAAGCGCGTGCTGCACATGCACGGTGAGATCGCCAAGGCGCGGTGTCACGCTTGCGGAGCGCTGGCGCCGTACGATGGCGACCTCACGGTCAAACTGGGCTGCACGGCGTGCGGGCGGATTGGCGCCATGCGTCCGCACGTCGTGTGGTTCGGCGAAACGCCGCTGCTGATGGATGAGATTTACGAGGCGCTGGCGGCGGCCGATCTCTTCGTTTCGATCGGCACGTCGGGGAATGTGTATCCGGCGGCGGGCTTCGTCGCGGCGGCGCGCGCTGCCGGGACGCCGACGATGGAAATCAATCTGGAGGCCTCGGAAAACGCACATCTCTTCGATATCGGGCGTTACGGAAAAGCAAGCCAACAGGTGCCGGCCTGGGTTGCCGAGATGCTGGCGCTGGCGGACTAGGCGGGAACTGTTTTAGGGCTAATGTGATTGCGTGGGGACACGGAGGAGCAGGCGGATGATTGGACGTTTGGCGATTGTCGCGCTGGCTGCGGGGTTGGCGAGTTGCGCGGGGCTGGAGCCCGCGGGCCGCAACGCCCGCTCGTCCGGCCCGTCGCCGACCGTGACCGCGCCGGCGCCATCGCGCCAAACCGCGCCGACTTTGCCGCCGCCGTCGCGGACGGCGCCAGCGCCTGCGCCGACGACAACGCAGACAGCGCCGCAACTGACGGTTCCGCCAGCGCCGCAGCAACAAGCCGCGCCGCCGCCCGCACCACCGCAGCGGACGCAGGCGCCGGCAAGCGTCGCGCCACAAGTGACCGCGCCGCCGTCAACTGGGCCATCGCCGACCGCGCCGGCAAGACCCCGCGCGGATGAGGACATCGTCGTGCCGGGCCAAGTGCAAACACAAGTGCCCCCGCCAGCGGGCGATCCGCGCACGAATGAAGAGCGTCGCGCCGACGTTCGCTCGTGGGATCAATGCGTCATGCAGGTCCAGAGCGCGTTCGACAGCGACCCGATGCGCCCACAGCTGACAACGCCGGAAGAATATTGCGCGCAATCGCTGGGTATGGCCGATCGTACGTCCGTACCGGTGTCGCGCCGGCAGCGGCGCTAGTCTTCCAGCAGCCGGTCCATGTGATCGTCGCTGAGCCCGAAGTGGTGACCCACTTCGTGGACCAGCACGTGCGCGACCAGCTCGGCAAGCTCGACGTCGCCGCGTTCGATCCATTCGTCGAGAATGGGCCGCCGATAGAGAAACACCATCGGTTGGCTCGGGGCGGGGTCCATGATCGAGCGCTGGGTGAGATCGATGCCTGAATAGAGTCCGGTGAGTTCGAACGGGTTCTCGATGTCGAGGTCGGCGAGGACCTCGTCATCAGCGAAATCCTGCACGCGGATCAGCACGTCGCCGGCCAGATCGCGGAAGCTGGCGGGCAGCATCGCCCAGGCTTCGCGCGCCATGCGGTCGATTTCGTCCAGGTTGGGCGGGATTTGGCTCATGGTCCGAAGATAGGGATTTTGCGGCTTGCCGGGCGATTAACAGCAAGTTGACGCCCCCGTCATTTTTCTTGATCCAGATCAAGTGACGGGCTAACATCTGCAAATCCAGAACCAAGGTCCTGCGCGAACGCGGGCCAACCGGGAGAGACGACGCGATGGCCGATTCCGCCGCTCCAATCCGCCAGATCACCAAGGACGAGGTCTATGACGCCGTTCCGCCGACGGATTTCAGCCAAATGCTGGAGATCGACCGTCACCTGAACCGCTCGACTGCCTTCGATAAGATCATCTCGGCGACCCACGATCACTTCTGGGATCCGCTCGACACCAAATACATCGACTTCAACGACGACTTCGATCCGGACACCACCGACTTCATCCCCGACGTGATGATCCCGGCGCTGTTGACCGATTACGTCTCCAACCACTTCGCCGACAAACCGGCTGAGCGCATTCGCTTCAAGAGCCAGGTCGGCCGTTGGGTGATGAGTTCGATCCTGCACGGCGAGCAGGGCGCGCTGAACTTGTCCGCTTCGCTCTGCCACGTGCTGCGCGATCCGGGCGCGCAGGAATACGCCGCCAACCAAACGCGCGAAGAAGGCCGCCACGTCACGGCGTTCGCCAAATACATCATGGCCCGTTGGGGATCGCCGCTGCCGTGCGGCACGGTGCTCGCGGGTTTGCTGCAAGAGATCGTGCACGCGCCGGAGGTCTATAAGAAGATTATCGGCATGCAGATGCTCGTCGAAGGCCTCGCCATGGGCGCGTTCGCGACGATCTTCAAAGAGTGGGAAGATCCGCTGGTGAAGCGTCTGACGCAGCTGGTGATGACGGACGAAGCGTTTCACCACAAGTTCGGGAAGATCTGGGCCGATCGCACCATCCCGAAGCTCTCGGCCGAAGAGCATGAGATCGTCGAGAACTGGGCGGCGCACTGCTTCCAGACCCTGCTGTTCAACCTCGTCGCGCCGCACCAGATGAC
>JADLHI010000025.1 GCA_020848895.1 Hyphomonadaceae bacterium | reverse complement strand
GGGGGTGGGATGAAGCTCCAGCCTCACAGAACACGCGCGGCGAGGACATCGAGCAAGACTCAAACGCTAGCGCCTCACCCCACCCCCTAACCCCCTCCTCTCAAGAGGAGGGGGAATTGCCTGCGCAACTTCGGCGGCGCACGCGGGCGAACCGCAGACTTCCCTCACGGCGTAGGCCATGAGCCTCAGCGAAAAACTGATCGAGCACATCCGCGACAACGGCCCGCTCACCGTCGCGGAATATATGGGCGCGTGCCTATACGATCCGGACGATGGCTATTACGCGACGCGCCCGGGCATCGGCGGCGCCAGCGCTGACTTCCTCACCGCCCCCGAAGCCAGCCAGATGTTCGGCGAACTGATCGGGCTTTGGTGCGCGCATGAGTGGGATGCGCTCGGCAAACCGGCGTTCAACTGGATCGAACTCGGTCCCGGCCGCGGCGTGCTGATGGAAGATGCGATCCGCGCCACCAAGCGCATCGAAGGCATGCATGAGGCCGCGACGCTGGTGTTGGTGGAAACCAGCGCGCCATTGCGCGATGAGCAAGCTGAACGTGTGCCGGACGCTGAATGGGAATCCAGGATCGAAGAGGTTTCACCCGGCCCCTGCATCATCGTCGCCAACGAGTTCTTCGATTGCTTGCCGATCCGCCAATTCGTTCGCGGCGAAGACGGTTGGCACGAAAAGCTCGTTGGGCTTGATGAAGCTGAGCACCTCACGTTTGGCCTCAGCGCCGCCATCCCAGCGCCCGATAGCGAGGATGAAATCGGCACCGTGCGCGAGATCGCGCCGGGGCTCGACAGCATCATCTACGACATCGAACGGCGCCTGCACGATGCGCCGGGGCGCGTGCTGATCATCGATTACGGCTACGCCAAGCCCGAAGGCGCGGACACGCTGCAGGCATTGAAGCGTCACCAGAAGGTCGATCCGATCGAGACGCCGGGCGAAGCCGATCTCACCGCGCATGTCGATTTCGCGCGCATCGCGCAGCTGGCGTCGGATGCGAATCTGCAGGTCCATGGCCCGATCACGCAGGGCGCGTTCCTGCGCGCGCTCGGCATCGAGTTCCGCGCCGAGGCGCTGACGCGCGCCAACCCCAGCCATGCTGAACGCTTGAAGCGCGAAATCCATCGCTTGACCCACGCCGACGAAATGGGCGCATTGTTCAAGGTGATATGTCTATCGAGTCCGAACCTGCCGCCGCCGGCCGGCTTCTAAGCCCCTCCCCTTGAGGGAAGGGGTTTGGGGTGGGGTGAAGCTCCGCAGTCCGAACACAACGCACGAAGAGCCGACCAAAATTTCAAACGCCGTCGCCTCACCCCACCCCCTAGCCCCCTCCTCTCAACAGGAGGGGGAATGATCCCGCATGAAACAGCGCGCGCGCTCGCTGGCGTGAAGCACGGCTTTTTCGGCCGCGAAGGCGGCGTGTCTTCGGGGATCTACGCCTCGCTCAATGCGGGCGCCGGCTCGAACGATGATCCGGCCAACGTGCTGGAGAACCGCCGCCGCATCGCCGAAGCTTTTGGCGTCGATCGCGATCACCTGACCGGTGTTCATCAGGTCCACTCGCCCACCGCGGTGTTCATTGATGCGCCTTGGGCGGGCGAACGGCCACGCGCGGATGCGCTTGTGACGACAACGCCAAAGCTCGCGATTTCGATCCTGACGGCGGACTGCACGCCAATCTTGTTTGCCGACTCCGAGGCCAAGGTCATCGGCGCGGCGCACGCTGGTTGGCGCGGGGCGATTGGCGGTGTGATCGAGAATACCGTCCGCTTGATGGAAGAGCACGGCGCGGAGCGCAGCCGCATCGCCGCCGCTATCGGCCCGTGCATCCATCAATGCTCATACGAAGTTGGACCGGAGTTCGAGGCGGAGTTCGTCGCGGCCGATCCGAGTTTCTCGCGCTTCTTTGTTCCCAGCGCCGGCGATCGCCTGCACTTCGATCTTCCTGGCTTCTGCGCATCGCGCCTGGAAGCCGCGGGCGTCACGCAGATCGAAACACTGCCGCTCGATACTTACGCGGAATCTAAGCGGCTTCACTCGCATCGCCGCTCGGTTCACGAGAAAGCGGGCGATTATGGCCGCAATTGCAGTGTCATTATGCTCGGATGAGCGTATTCGGTTCACTCAAGCGCCTGCGCGACAAACCCATTCCGCCGCCGCCAGAACATCGCGCGCGCGGCTATCGTGACCTCCCGATCGCGTTTGATGGCGCGGCCAACAAAGAATTGCTCGTCAAACTCAGCGACTACGACGTGCGTGGCGAGAACTTCTACGCTCAGACGCGCAACCCGCCCTATTACGCAATCATTCCCGGCTCGATCAAGACACTCTCACTCCGCGAAGGCGCAGCGGCGCGCTTGCGCGACGTGAACGCACGTCTCGCGGAAGCCGATCTCGAACTCTTCGTCTTCGACGCTTGGCGCCCGCAAGCGGTGCAGGCCTACTTCCACGATCGCTGGCTGCCGGCGGAGCTGCGCAAGCGCAAACCACACTTGAGCGAAGAAGAACTGGCCACAGAAGTCACAAACTATTGGGCGGCGCCGAGCACCGGCGCTGACGGACCATCGCCGCATTCCACAGGCGGCGCGGTTGATCTCACCATTCGCTGGCGCGGCGGCGATCCG
>JADLHI010000024.1 GCA_020848895.1 Hyphomonadaceae bacterium | reverse complement strand
TTCGACGGCGAAACGCTGAAATTCTAGTGCGGCCCTGCTAAGCACCTTCCTGGCCGGCTTCGCGCGGGTCGCGGAGGTGCTTTGCTACCGGTTCTTCTCGTCATCACCCTGATCTTCGGGGTCTTGCTCCTGACACGGCTTGGCGGCGTCCACCGCGCGGTGCTTATGCGGCGCTGGCCTACCGTATTGCTCGCGGCTGCAGCATTATTCTGCCTGATGCGCGGGCTGATGGGACCCGCGATCACACTCGGAACGCTAGCCGCGCTGGGGTGGGTTTTGTGGCCGCAAATCGAGCAGTGGGTCGAACCAGCGCCAGCGGCGCCGCCGCAACAGACGCCCGAAGATTTGGCGGCCCGACGGCTCCTGGGGGTCGGCCCCAACGCGTCGGCTGAGGAAATCCGCCGCGCCTATCGTTCGAAGATGGCGCAAGCCCATCCCGACCGCGGCGGCTCCCATAACGAAGCCGCGCGGCTCACGGCCGCGCGGGATCGTCTGCTGAAAAAGAAGCGCTAGCGCTTATTCCATTTCCTCGGTGGCGCCTTCGTCACCTTGGCCGACGGGTTCATCGATCGGCGCGCGCACCGGCGAGAGCGTTTCGATGACCATGCCTTGCGACAGCTGGTAAGGCGAAGGCGGCAGCGGCGTCGCGGCGTTGGCTTGCAGCGTGCCCGGCGCGAGCTGGACGTCGAGGCGGCGGGTCGGCAGCGAGGCGAACTGAGCGGCGTTCGGATCGGCGCGGCGGGCATATTCTTGGTAAGCGCCTTCGATCAGGTACGCGACTTGAGCATCGCGAGCGGCGGCGGTTTCACCGCCGAGCACGACGACGATGACGCGGCGACCGCCACGCTCGGTCATGGTCGCGAGATTGAAGCCCGACGCGCGGGTGTAGCCGGTCTTGATGCCATCGACACCATCGACGCTGCCGAGCAGGCGGTTGTGGTTACGGCCGCTGGTGCGGCGCCAGGCAAAGCTGGGCGTCTGGAAATAGTGATAATATTGCGGGAAATCGTGCCACAGCGCTTGCGAAAGGGTGGCCATATCACGCGCCGTGGTTTGGTGACGGGTGTCCGGCAGGCCGCTGGCGTTAGCAAAGCGCGTGTGAGTCATCCCGATTTCGCGGGCGCGCGCCGTCATGTTGGCGGAGAAACGCGCTTCGGTGCCGCCCAGGCGCTCGGCGACCATGACCGCAACGTCGTTGGCCGATTGAACGGCGAGGGCGCGGATGGCTTGATCGACTGTGATGCTGTCGCAGCCGCGGCGGCGCGAGCAGGCAAGGCCAAGACGCGACGGAGGCTGACGCGCGGCGTTGCGTGAAGCGGTGAGGCGGGTTTCCAACGTAAGGTCGCCGCGCTCGATGGCTTCGAACAGCATATAGAGCGTCATCATCTTGGTCAGTGACGCCGGGAAGCGGGCTTCATCGGCCTGATCTTCGAGCAGCACCTCATTGGTGCGCGCGTCCATGACGATCGCGGAATAGCGGTCTTGCGCCGAGGCCGGCGCAGCGACGCCAAACGCAAAGAGCGCCAAAAAGGCGCCCGCAATCATCCGCATCTTCGAACCACCCGCTGACGTCATCGATGACCAATCCCGCACAATCACGGACTATTTCAGGCAAATCGCGTGCCGTGTGCAGCTTACAGATTCATTAGACCCACTTAAGATGCAGTTCTTCAGCGGGGTTAATGTCTCCAGCCTGGCGAAGCTGATTCAGTCCTACACGTTGAGGGTGTGGAAAACGTGGTTAACACGAGATGAATATTCCCACCTGAGCAAGCGGAAATGGCGGGTCAGGCTTGCATGTTGCAATGCAGCAAAATTATCGTTGACTTCGCAGGTGCAGCATAACATATAGGTCCCACGAGTCGCTGCTTCCCCGGCGGCTCACCTTTCAATTGTGGGCCGGCCCGGCCCCTGGGAACTGAACGGAGACCATGATGGCCACTGCGAAGACCGCCCCCCGCGCCGCCAAGACGGCCACGGAAGCGTTTGAAACCTTCACCTCGACGTCGACCGAAACGGTCCGTGAGAACATTGACCGCGGCATCGCGGCGTTCTCGGAAGCTTCGGCTTTCGGCAAGCAGAACATTGAAGCCTGGGTGGCTTCGGCTACCGCTGCTCAGAAGGGCTTTGAGACCCTCTCGGCTCGCGCCGTCGCCTTCCAAAAGGCCGCTATCGAAAATCATGTCGCGGCCACCAAGTCGCTGATGACCTCGAAGAGCGTCCAGGAGTTCGCCGAAAAGCAAAATGACTACGCCAAGGGCGCGTTCGAAGCCTATGTCGCGGAAGTCACGGAAGTTTCTGAACTCGTCCAAGGCCTCGCCAAGGAAACGCTGCAGCCGATCAACGAGCGCGTGAACGCCGTCGGCCAGCTGATCCAGACCGCGGGTCGCTAAGAACCAAGCTTCGGGAGCGCCGCTCCCGAGGGGCTGAAAAGGATGGGCCTGGCTCGCTGAGCCGGGCCCATTTTTTTTGGCATCGCGCCATAGGCTGCGAGCGCCAGGGCGCAAGGCCTTCCATATGCGCGCCCGATCCATAAATTGTTCAGCATGTGAGCGAAGGCTCTGCGTGGACGAGTCGGTCCAGGCTCCAGGCAAACGGGCTTCAATGAGCGGCGGCGGCAATTGGGATGACGAGGAACGGGACGGCGGGGCCGATGGCCGCGTTGGCACCCAGACCATCACCCGCACAAAAAAGCCATCGCTGTACCGTGTGCTGCTGCTGAACGACGATTACACGCCGATGGAATTTGTCGTCTACGTTCTGGAGCGCTTCTTTCAGAAGAACCAGGAAGAGGCGACGACGATCATGCTGCATGTCCACCAAAACGGCGTGGGTCTGTGCGGCGTCTATACTTACGAAGTGGCCGAGACGAAGGTCGCACAAGTTTTGGATCTCGCGCGGCGGCACGAACACCCGCTGCAATGCACGATGGAAAAGGAATAACGTCGAATGGCGACATTCTCCCGCACGCTTGAGCACACGCTGCGACGGGCGCTTTCACTGGCGACCGACCACAGCCACGAATACGTGACGCTTGAGCACCTGCTCCTGTCGCTGGTCGACGACGACGACGCCTCCGGCGTGATGCACGCCTGCAAGGTCGATCTCGATAAGCTGCGGCAGAACCTCGAATCCTATCTCGAGAACGAACTTGATGCGCTTCGCGTCAACAACCGCGAACACGAAGAGCCGCGGCCGACCGCCGGCTTCCAGCGTGTCCTGCAGCGCGCGATGCTGCATGTGGACTCAAGCGGCGGCCGTGAAGTCACCGGCGCCAACGTGCTGGTCGCGCTGTTCAGCGAGCGCGAAAGCCACGCCGCTTACTTCCTGCAAGAGCAGGACATGACGCGCTACGATGCGGTGAACTTCATCGCCCACGGCATGCCCAAGCGCGCCGGCGCGGCCCAGCCGCGCCCGGTGCGCGGCGCCCAGGAGGGCGAAGACGGCGAACGCGTGGTCAAGCAGGGGTCAGAAGCGCTCGCTGCCTATTGCGTGAACCTCAATAAGAAAGCGAAAGAAGGTAAGATCGATCCGCTCATCGGCCGCGAAGCCGAAGTGCTGCGTGCGATCCAAATCCTCTGCCGCCGTCAAAAGAACAACCCGCTGCTGGTCGGCGATCCTGGCGTCGGCAAAACCGCGATCGCCGAGGGCCTGGCGCGCAAGATCAACGAAAAGCAGGTGCCGGAGATTCTCGAAGACGCGACGATCTTCTCGCTCGACATGGGATCGCTGCTTGCAGGCACGCGTTATCGCGGCGATTTCGAAGAGCGCCTGAAGAGCGTGATGAAGGAGCTCGAAAACCACCCGAAAGCGATCCTGTTCATCGACGAAAT
>JADLHI010000023.1 GCA_020848895.1 Hyphomonadaceae bacterium | reverse complement strand
CATCTCGTCGGCTTCGTCGAGCACCACGGCTTTCAGACTATCGAGCACCAGCGAACCCCGATGCAGGTGATCCACCAGGCGCCCCGGCGTGCCGACAACAATGTGCGCGCCGCGGTCAAGCGCGCGCCGCTCCTCGCGTGCATCCATGCCGCCGACGCAAGACGCGACAACGCCGCCCGCCTCGGCATAGAGCCATTGGATTTCCGCCTTCACCTGCATCGCCAATTCGCGCGTCGGTGCGATGATCAGCGCCAGCGGATCGCGCGCCTTGTCGAAACGATCCTGCTTGCCGAGCAGCGTGTGCGCCAGCGCCAGTCCGAACGCGACGGTCTTGCCCGAGCCGGTCTGCGCCGAGACCATCAAATCCGCGTCGCGCAAGTCGCCCGCGAGGATAGCCGATTGGACCGGCGTTAACGTTTCATAGCCGCGCTTTTCAATCGCACGCGCAAGTGCAGGAACGGTGATCTGGGATAACGGCATGATGCTCTTCTGGCCCTGAGTGCGTATCCCCGCATTCAGGAACAGTGGCAACTTTAGACACCTTAGCCGATTTTCCCCGCGTCCGGCGGTGCAAATACGCCGTGCTGCAATGCCGGACCGCCTGCGGCGGTCAAAAATCGTCCAGATCGACAATCCCATCGGGCGCGTCGCCGGCAGTGCGTTGGATCTCGGTCAGCAGGCGCTGCGCGGCGGCTTCGGCGGTGGCGAGGGCCTGTTCGATTTCGTTCATCGTCGCGTGATCGTCGGTCGCGATCGACTCCACGCTCGCCTTGCAGGCGCGGATGAATTGGACGAGCTGCCGCGCCGCGCTCGCGGGTGAGGGGCGCTCGGAACTGGCTGGATTATTGGCGTTCAAAGCCCGTCTCCCCGGAAGCAACCAATTGCGGTTCGCGCCGCAGCAATTCGGCGGTGGTGACGCTCGTCGCCCACTCGCCCAGCAAAGACGCCAGGACGTCGTCAACGACATCCGCCGATTGGTTCGCCAGCGCCGATGAGGCAATTGCATCGGTCACAAACGCCAGGCGCACGCCGGCGCGCTCCGCGTCGATGGCGCTGGCTACGCAATCTTTCGCGGCCGTGAAGCCAAGCACGAAGGCGTGATGCAGGGCAGGCCGCGCGCGCGCCACTTCGGCGCTGTCGAACAGCGACCAAGATTGCTTCATCAGCACGCGTTCGTTGGGCCGAGGTTCAAAGCCAGGGATGGGCATGCTGCGCGCCCCGTCGACGCGCGTGTGCACATGCCACACGGGCAAACTCTGGCGGCGCGCCCACGCCACGCAGGCGCCGGCATGCACAAGCGCCGTCGCGCCGCGCGGCGCATAGCAGCGATCGAGCGGATCGGTGTAGGCGCGCTGCAGGTTGAGGCACACGAGCACGGGGGAGGCGCGGCGTGTTGGCAGCATCAACGGGCGCGGCTCCGCGTTTGCGATCTTTCAAGCACGCCGGGGCGATCCCAGTCGCCTTCTGGCCGCAGCAGCACCATCGCCGGCGTATCGAGGCCGATCGCCCCGTCCGGCGGGATGAGATCGCGCTCGATTTCGATGTAGTCGTAGCCTGAGAAGTTGAACTGGGGACGATCGGGGCGCAGCCGCACGTTCGCCGTGCGCAGCCAGTATTTCAGCAACCGCGCTTGAATGTGCCCGAGCACGCGCCGATAGCCCTTGCGCGCGGCAAGGTCGAGCGAGGTTTTCACCAGCGCCGCCGATACTTCGCCGCTGCGATGCGATTGCCGGATCGCCACGCGCTCGATCTTGGCGAAATCCGCGAACCATCTGATCCGCATGACGCCGACCGGCTCCTTGCCGACGCGCGCAATGAGGTGCGTCGCGCCAGCGAGATCGTTGCCGTCAAATTCTTCCTGGTATGGGCAATCCTGCTCGCCCATGTAAACCAGCGAGCGCACGCTCCACACTTCGAGCAGGGCTTCGATATCGCGCACAACGCTGACGGTCACCGCGCGCGTCGAACTGCGTTTGACGGGGCGTTTCATGTGCGGACGCCCGCAGCCAGCGCAGGCGCGATGACGAACAGCCCGGCCTGCGTCGCGTGCGGGCGAAAGCCGATCCGCTGGAGCGCGCGCGAGCCATCGGCGGTGACGGCGCGCGCATATGTGGGGACCGCCCAATAGAGCAGGCGATGAATGTCCACGCTGGCCATCATCACGGCGCGGCCGCCATCATGGTTCGTCGCCGCAAACGCCCAGCCATAATACGCGGCAGGCTCTTCGCCGGGCCGCGCGACCAGCGCCGTATCCAGCGCTACGGCGTCGAAAGCGCCTCGCTCAAGCGCTTGAAAACCTTCCGCGTTGAGTGGAAAGGCGGCCAGCAATCCGGTGAGCGCGCCCTCTTGCCGCAAGCCAAAGATCGCCGCGCCAAAGTGAGACTGGAGGTCGATCAGGCACTGAGCGCTCGCCACGCCATCGCCGATGAGGCCTACCGCCAACGCACGCGCTTCTCGGATCGCCTCCGCATCGAGGACCTCTAGCCGGTGCTGCGCCGCGACCGCCGCCACATTTTGCGGCAAAGTGTTGCGTCCGTTTTGGAACGTCGCTTCTGCGAACAGATTCATCTTGCCCCGCCTCTTAACCGCGTGTCCTAATTCTACTGAGCAAGGAACCGGCCAGCCTGAGCGAATGTCCGATGGGGGTTGAAAAGAAGTCTGATGGGGGCGCGCTTCTGCCTGCCAGCGCGCGGGCGGACTGGGCGGACTTGCGTCTGTTCTTGCATGTGGCCGAGAGCGGCAGCATCAGCGCCGCCGCCAAGTCGTTGCAGATGTCGCAACCGACGGTGAGTCAGCGCCTCAGCGATCTTGAATTCAGGCTCAACACGCAACTGGTCGTGCGCGGGCCAAGCGGCATCGTGCTCACCGAGACCGGCCAGCGCATCAAGGAGCACGTCGCTGTCATGCAGCGCTCGGCCTCCGCCATCGACCGGCTGATGCGCGAGTTCGACGATAAACCCGAGGGCAGGGTTAAGATCGCCGCGCCCGATGGCTTGGGCTCGTTCTGGATCGGCCCGCGCATCCCCGCGCTGCAACGCGCTAACCCGGGGATCACGCTGTCGCTCGACGGCGGGCTGTGGCCAGACAGCCCGGTCCACGACGACATCGACATCTCGCTTCAGTACGATGCGCGCAAGTTCGGCGACCACGTCGTCGAGCCGCTCGCCACGGTTCACTACGCGCCGTTCGCGGCGGAATCGTACCTGAAGCTCTATGGCGCGCCGAAGTCTCAAGCTGAACTCGCGACCCACCGCACCGTGCATCACTCGGCGGTGCAATTGCAGAAAGAGACGTGGGACCCCAAGGCCGAAGCGGTTCGCACGCTGTCCTCCTACAACGTCGAAACCAATTGCAGCGCCACAGTCGTCATGTCGGTGCTGGCGGGTGCGGGCATCGCGTTCTTGCCAACGTGCGCGGCCGCCTTCATTCCTAACATCGTCATGCTGGGCGAAGAGCCGGCCGCGTCGCCGAAGCTCTACCTCGTTTACGATCCGGCGATTGCGCGCGTTGCGCGCGCCAAGAGCGTGCTTGAATGGCTGCAAGATATCTTCTCTGCGTCGACAAATCCGTGGTTCGCCGAGGAGTTTGTGCATCCGCGCGAGTTCGCGATGCGGCCCGGCGCGGGCAAGCTCCTTTACGAAGCGCCAGACTGATCGGTTGCCGTAAACACAAGCCAAAGTGCCGCTTCGTCGGCCAGAGGCCGTAGCCGGTCGCAACGGGCATCGGCACGATGCGCGCCGCGCTCTAGGAGAGGGCCATGTTTACGAGACGCGATTTTTCTCTGGTGGCCGGCGCAAGCACTCTTGCGCTCGCCGGTTGTGCGACTGGCGCCACCGGCGATCCAAGCCGCCCGCTCGACGCGCAAGAGAGTTCTGTCCTGCAAGACGCAATGGCTGACAAAGCCGCGCCGGGCATGGCCGCGATCGTGATCCGCGATTTCCGGGTGGAGACCGAGTATTTCGCCGGCGTCCGCGCTCTGGGTTCGCCCGCGATGATCGCACCGAACGATCGCTGGCATTTGGGTTCTGACGGCAAGGCGATGACGGCGACGCTGATCGCCAAGCTCGTCGATGCCGGCGCGCTGAGTTGGGAGCGCCCGCTCTCGGAGATGCTGCCCGATCTCGCGAGCACGATGCAGCCCGCCTATCGCGATGTCACGCTGCCGGACTTGCTCTCGCATCGGGCGGGTCTGCCGGAAAACACCGCCGACATGGAGTTCTTCTTCTCGTTCCATACCGACACGGCGCCCAAGCCGGCGCAGCGCCTGCGCTACATTGCGCGCTGCTTGCAAGATGCGCCCATCGGCCCAGCGCGCGGTGAAAGCTCGTACTCAAACACCGGCTTCCTCGTCGCGGCAGCGTGCGCCGAGCGCGCCAGCGGGCGCGCTTTTGAGGATATGATCGTCGCGCGCGTATTCGATCCGCTCGGCATGCATTCGATCAGCTTCGATCAGTTCGGCGCCGCGAACGAACCGCAAGGCCATGTCGATGGCCGCATCGCCAATCAGCAGAACGACGTGAACCCACGCATGTTCGCGCCCGCCGGCGCCATGCGCATGACACTGCGCGATTGGTCGCGCTTCTGCATCGACCAGATGCAAGGCGAGCACGGTCGCGGCCGGTTGCTCCATGCGGACACCTATCGCTTCATCCATGCGCCGCAGGGCGAAACGCGCACCGCGCTCGGCTGGGGCGCCGCGTTGCACCCAATGAATCTGCGCGGCCCGGCGCTGACGCATTCCGGCTCGGACGGCAATTGGTTCGCGCTTGTGTGTCTCTTCCCGGAGACCGGCAACGGCGTTCTCGTCACCGCCAACGCCGCCGAGAGCATGGGCGGCGATCAAGCCTCAGTCGCGGCATTGCGCGCATTCGCGGCGACGGTGGCGGCGCCGTTTGAGGAGAGTTCGAGCGGTTAGGCCAATTCCTCGAACAAGCTTGGCTCATTCTCTCGCCAGCCCTCGATCTTCAGCATCTTCAGCTTTGTTTTGACGCCGCCGTTGGCGCTGAAGCCGACGAGCTTATCGTTCGCGCCGACAACGCGGTGGCACGGCACCACGATCGCAAACGGATTGCGCCCGAGCGCTTGGCCGACAGCGCGTGCGCCGTCCGGTTCGCCAATAGCGCGCGCGATCTCGCCATAGGTGCGCGTGGCCCCAGGCGCAATCGCGCGCGTAGTCTCATAAACGCGTGCGTTGAACGCCGGCACGCGCGAAAGATCGAGTTGCACCGCGCGCAGCGATTTCTTCTCGCCGCGCAGCAGGGCGCCGATGTCTTCGATCGCGCGCGCGATCTGTTTTGGCGGCTCAAGCTCGTCGGCGTTGGGGCAAAGCCGCATCAAGCGAATGCGCGTCGCTTCTGGACT
>JADLHI010000022.1 GCA_020848895.1 Hyphomonadaceae bacterium | reverse complement strand
GAGGATTGCTCGGTGTGGAGGTCTTTGTAGTCGACGCCGAGTTCGCCGATGCGCTTCAGGAAACCGTGAATGCCGGTGTCGCTTGCGTTGGCGTCGAAGCTGTAGACCAGCTGGCGGCCTTCGTTGACCAGTTCAACCTGATAGCCGTTGAGGCCGGCGGGCAGCGCCTCCATCGGCGCCGGCAGCTCAAGCGTCAGCTGCTTCTTGCCGAGCTTGCGCATCAACGTCGCCTTCTCTTCCACGAGAATGAGCTGGCCCTTGTTGATGACGCCGACGCGGTCGGCCATTTCCTCGGCTTCTTCGATGTAGTGCGTCGTTAGAATGATGGTGACGCCGCTTTTGCGGAGATTACGCACCATCTCCCACATATCGCGCCGCAGCTCGACGTCGACGCCGGCGCTCGGTTCATCGAGGAAGAGGATTTTCGGCTCGTGGCTGAGCGCCTTGGCGATCATGACGCGGCGCTTCATGCCGCCGGAGAGTTCCATGATCTTGGCGTTACGCTTTTCCCAGAGCGAAAGATCGCGCAGCACTTTTTCGATATAGTCCGGGTTGGGCGCGAAGCCGAACAGGCCACGGCTGAACGTCACCGTATCGATCACCCGCTCGAACGCATCGGTGTGCAGCTCTTGCGGCACCAGGCCGATCTTCCTGCGGGCTTGCTTGTAGTCGCGCACGATGTCGTCGCCGTCGGCGACGATCGCGCCGCTCGATAGGTTCACGATCCCGCACGTCATGTTGATGAGCGTGGTCTTGCCCGCGCCGTTCGGCCCCAAAAGCGCGAATATCTCGCCCTTCATAATGTCGAGCGATGTCGGCTGCAGCGCCTTGACGCCAGACTTATACGTCTTGCTGACGTCTTTGATTGAAATGATGGGTTGCACGGACGACTCGGGTCTCGTTTGGGTGGGACGCGCCGACATAGGGGCGCGAACCGGATTGGGCTAGTGGCGTTTCGATATTCCGCCGAACGAATGCGGAGATGCGCCGCAGCAAAGGGCCAATTCACCCCGGCATCTGCGGTTTGTCGCGGATGAATTGCGACAGCACCCACTTCTCACCTGACGTCGGCGGATCGCCGGCGTGCTGGGTCAGCGGATCGGGCGCGCCGGTTTCATCGACATTGCGCCAGAACAACGCGTCGCCGACACCGCCGCGAAGCTTCTTGTGGGCGGCTATGAAGTTGGTCTCGCCACCCGAAAAGCCTTCGTTGAGATAGGCGAGGAACGTGTGCGGGCGCTGCCCGCGCGCGCGAATTTCAGCGGTGAAGGCCGGGCTGATGTAGTCGGCGTGATCGACAAAGGTTTGCCCCACCTCGTAGCGAAAGATCGCGGTGCGCTCGAAATTGGCCTGCGCAATTGCCAAGGTGCTGGCGATCCGATGCCGGAGCAGGATTAGCGGCATGTTGAGATCGGAGAGCTTGAACGTGCCGGCCGTGTTCGTCCGCGCGGCGTCGCGCACCGGACGGCCCGTTGAGGGATCATAGACGAGCGTCGCCTCCTGCAAAGGCCGCGCGCGTTCGATCAGCCACGCGCACAGCGCCGGATCGACAAAGCCTCGCGACATGCCAATGCGCGGCGTCTCGTGCACGTACTCGACGGCGCGCGGCGCGATCCAAGTCGCAAGATCGCCGCCGAGGTTCATCATGTCGGCTTGCGGCGTCGCGTCCGGGGCGCCGGCTTCGTCGGCGATATAGATGTTCTCGAAGGCGATGGTGAGATCGACCTCGCAGCCATAGCCGATGCCGAGCGCATAGGCTTCGAACAGCAGCGCCTCGGGCTCGCCCGCACGCGCGGCCGCTTCGATGATCCGGTAGGTTTCAGCAATATCGACCGCGCGATCTGCTTCAATAGCAGCGCGCGCCTGCTGAAAGCGCTGGATCGCCTCGCTCAAGCTTTCGGCCCCATGCTGACCCCAGGCGGCAGCGGCGTGTTCTCAGGCACGAAAAAGTCCGGCATCAGCGACTGTGTGGGATCGACGCGATATTTGTCGAAATCACGCTCGCCTTCGGCGTAGAGCAGCACATCATCGATGAAGAAATTGCCGGTGCATTGGCGCGACGGCTTGTTGAAGATGGCGTAGGCGGCGTCCGCCATGATGTCGACAGTGCGGCAATGGCGCATGCCCTCCTGCCCCGCCAGCGCGAACTCGATCGCGGCGGTTGCAATGCCGGTGCGCGGCCAGAGCGCGTTGAAGGCGATGCCATCGTCCTTGAACTCTTCAGCCATACCGAGCACGCACATGCTCATGCCGAACTTGGCCATCGTGTAGGCGACGTGACCGGCGAACCAACGCGGGCTCATGTCGAGCGGCGGCGACAGCATCAGCACGTGCGGGTTTTGCGACTGCTTCAGGTACGGAATGCACGTGCGCGACGTGATAAACGTGCCGCGTGCGTTGACCTGGTTCATCAGATCGTAGCGGCGGATGTCGGTTTGCAGCGTGCCGGTGAGTTGGATCGCGCTTGCGTTGTTGACGCAAATGTCGATGCCGCCGAAGCGCTCGGCGGCCGCTTCCACGGCCGCCTTCACGCTATCCGGCTCGCGCACATCCACGACCACCGGCAGCGCTTGTCCGCCCGCCTTCTCGATCTCTTCCGCAGCGGAATAGATGGTGCCGGGAAGCTTCTTGTGCGGTTCGGCGGTCTTGGCTGCGATCACAACATTGGCGCCGTCGCGCGCCGCGCGGAGGCCGATAGCCAGGCCGATCCCGCGGCTGGCGCCGGTAATAAAGAGGGTTTTTCCGCGCAAGCTCATTGGGGTCCTCACCAAGTTTTCGCCACAATAGGCCGTTCCCGCGTGCAATCTAGCGTGAGCAGGCGTCGTTCTGTCTTGACTGTCAGCGTCGGAAGGAGAAATTCCGCACCTGAGGGCAAGGTTTGGAGGACTACCGGATGCGCACACTTGCGCTTGCCGCCGTTTTTGGCGTCGGACTTCTCGCGGGCGGCGTCGCCGCGGCGGAGCAATTTACCGACCCGCAAGGGCGGCTGACTTTCAACGCGCCTGCCGGCTGGCGGGTTCAGCCACGCAACGCCTCGGGCCAAACGGCCGTGCTTGCGTTCAACGCACAGAACGACTGCTACTTCTTTGGCGCCGACAACGCCTCCACGGCGAGCAGCTCGGCCGACGCCGCGCGCAACACGCGCGATCCGATCCCGGCGCAGGCGTGGGTGACCTACGCGACGCCGATCCGCGACTTCTTTGAAGGCACGGCGCCGACGCTGGTTTCACAGAGCGTCGACACCAGCGGCTTCTGGCCGGTGCAGCGCGCTGAATTGCGCGGGCCGACCAAGACCATTTACGGCGCGGTGCTGATCCGGCCAGGCGTTGAAATCCGCGCCTTCTGCTCGGGTTCGCCAAACGCCGCCGCATACGACTCGATCTTTGCGTCGTTGGCCCACCCCAACGATACGACTTGGCAACAACAAGCCGAGCAGCAACGCACGCAGCGCGAAGCGCACAACGCTGAGGTCACCGCCCAGCAACAAGCGCAACAACAACAGCAAGGCGCGAACAATCAACAACAACAGCAGGAACAACCCGCTGAACGCCGCCGCCGCAACCGCGATCCGGGCCGCGACCACGATTAAGGCCTGATCCATCAGCGTAAACGCTTGGTTATCTTCGCGTTTACGTGCAATTCACGACGATGGCTCAAACCAATGAGCCATGAACGGACGAGTCCACCAAACCCTTGCAGCGCCCCCGATGGGCGCTGCAAGCCGTTTCAGCGCCGATCGCGGCCTCGTCGCCGCGCTGACGGCGTTGGCGGTTGGCGCCGTTTCGATTCTCTCACCGCCCCTGGCGCTACTTGGCCTCGCACTGCTCGCCGCCCGCGTGCTGTTCAGCGGCGAATCCGTCCGGATTGATTGGCTCGCTCTCATCGGCCCCGCGCTTGCCGCGCTCACCGTCGGCGGCTTCTTCGGCGTGCCGGGCGCCATCGGCGCCATCTTCGTCTGGCGCCTGATCGCCGATACGCGCTGGAGCGTTGGCGAAGCGACGCGACTCGCCGCGGCGGCTGGGCGGCCGGCGGAGACAACCTTCAAAGCGCTGGCGCACGCCTGGCTGACGCCGCTCTTTGGGCTGATGGTGGTCGCTTACACGGCGCCGCACATGATCGCGGGCTTGCCGCTCGACCTGCCGCACGTGCCGTCCTGGCTGGTGATCGGTGTTGGAATCGCGGCCGCCGGCGCCTTCTTCGACTGGGGCCTGCAGCGCGCCGCCGATTGGCGCCTCGGCGAACTTGCGCAAGCGCCGGCCTCACATCTGCTCATCCACCACGTGATCTTCGTGCTGGCGTTCGGCCTGATGATCGATGTGTCGGCGGGCGTGGTGATGCTGATCGCCTGGCGCCTCGCCCACGCCGCGCCGCTGCGTCAGAGCTTCACGGCGGTCCCGTAAGCCAGCACTTCCGTCGCCTGGCCTTGGCCGGCGTCGGTCGTTTCAAACCGCACCCCGACAACCGCATCCGCGCCGAGCGATTGCGCGTGCTGGATCATCCGATCGAGCGCCTGCTCGCGGCTTTCGGCCAAGAGCTTGGTGTATTCGTGGATCTCCCCGCCGACGATCATGCGCAGACCAGCAACAATGTCGCGCCCGATAAAGCGCGAGCGCACCACGTTGCCGCGCACGAGGCCAAGATGCTGCGTGATGCTGCGGCCGGTGATGTCGAAGGTGGTGGAAATGATCATGCG
>JADLHI010000021.1 GCA_020848895.1 Hyphomonadaceae bacterium | reverse complement strand
TCCGAGCGTGATGAAGCCGCTGAGGCGTGGATCGAAATAGGAGCCGCTGACCGGATAGAGCTGCCAGCAGACGTTCGAGATCGCGTGATAGAGGGCGACGGCGAGCACGCTCGCGCCCGACCAATTGTAGAGCCACACCATGATGACGCGCGCCGAGACGGTCCAAAGGCACCAATACGCGATCCACTCGGCCGAGCGGTCGACTTGCAGCAAAGCTGGAAGATGCCAAAGCGCCCAAAACGATCCCAACAGGATGGCGGCGACGACTGGGCGAAAACGCTGCTGCAAACCAGCGAGCGCGTAGCCCGACCAGCCGATCTCCTCCAGCAATGCTGTCGGCAGAAAGAGCGCGAAGAGCAGCGCCGCGGAACCGGCTGAGATCGAGGGATCGGGAATGCTCGCGCCGAAGAGACGCGCGGCAGCGAATGCCGCAGCAAACAAGATTGGGTTGATGAGCGCGGCCACGATGAACCAGCGCTGCGCGCGGCGCGTGTCGAGCGCGTTACGCAGGAAGTCCACGAATTGCTTGCGCCCGCCCTCGCGCATCGAGAGGAGTGCGGCGGCCAGCGTTGGGCACACAACAGCTAAGGCGGCGATGGGCAAGCCGGGCAGCAGGTCGAAATCGATCAACGCGCCGAGCAGCCAGAATGGCGCCGTCAAGACGGTCACCAGAACCAAGTAGCTCACTACGCGATAGGTTGGCATTGGTCCGCAACTCGCTGGGCGAGGTTGGAGGTCAGCATGACGCCAATGTATTTCGTCATTCCGAACGCGCGCAGCGCGATCCGGAATGACGAATTCAGCGTTAGCCCGCCGCGGCGTCGATGAGCAGGAAGGCGCGGGTGGCTTCGGCGTTCATTTGGGCGCGGCCGCGGCCGATTTGTTCGGCGATACGAGCGCCGTCGTTGCGCAGGAAGAGCATCGCTTCCTGGTTGGCGTTGGCGTCGCGGTGCAGGAACTCGCCCATGCGGCGCGCGGCCTCTGGCGCTGCGTCGCGGACGGCGCGGCGACGCGATTGCGTGCCTGAGCGCGCGCGCTGAGCGATGCGTTCGAGCGCGGATGGAGAGAAGACGTCGTCGAGACGCAAGCCTGCGTGCTCGATGGTTTCGACGATTGGCAGCGCGACGGTGCGCGGTTCGGCGATTTGACGGCGCAGGTGCGCGACAGGATCGGTGGCGGGCTCGCGGCGCGGCGCGGCCGGCGGGGCGCCTTGCTCGGGGCCATCGACGTTGGAGAGAAGATCGCGCCAGGTCCAATCGCCGGGCACCGGTTTATCGGCGGCGGGCGCGGGCGCGCGTTGGCGTTGTTGCGGCGGCTCCGGTGGCGCGTCGCCGAACATGGGCGGCGGCGGATCGTTGCGGTTGCGCGCGGGCGGGAGTTCGAGCGGATCCGCCGCTTCGTCGCGCCATGAGCGATCGTAGCCGGGCGCGGCTTCATCGTCGGCTACGGCGTCGCGTGCGCCGCGGGCTGCAACGCGCGCGGCGTTGGCGGCGTCGCGCAGGCGCTCAAGCGCAATGGCGGCTTCGCGTTCGACGTTGACGGCTTCGCCGCGAATGAGTTCGGCGGCGCGCTTGGCGTCGTCGATGGCGCGGTGGGTGGTGTCGCGCACCGCGCCGGCGGTGGAGTTGGCGGCGTGGGTGGCGGCTTCGGCCGATTGGCGCGCGGCGTCGGTGAGGCTGGTGGCTTTGGCCAGCACGTCGAGCGCATTCGACAAAGCGTGTTCGAGCCGGAGCGCGGAATCGGCGCTGGCTTGGGCGGCGCTGGAGAGGCCGTTGGTGCGATCGGAGATGAGCGCGGCGGCGGCGCCGAAAGAGGTGAGGCGGTGGTCGAGCGCTTGGTCGGCGGCGCGGACTTCGGCTTCGGCGACGCGTGCGGCTTCGGAGATCGAGCTTGTGTGCTTGCCGATAGAGTCGCCGATGTTTTGCGCTTGGCTGGTGAGATCGCGCGAGATGCGCATCAGCTCTTCGCGTTCGCGCTCCATGCCGACGATCATCTGATTGGCGCCGGCTTTGGCCTGATCGGTCATGTCATCGACCGCCTTGGCTTGGCGCGAGATTTGACCTTCGACGTCTTGCAGGCGCTTCAACGTTTGCAGCAGCGCCTGGTCGAGCTGGTTGATTTCGCCGCGCACCGTTTCGGCCAGTTGGCGCGCGGCGCTTTCGGCGCTGCGCTCTGGGTTCATCAGCCGGTCGGCGGCGTCTGCGAGACGGCGGGCTTCGGCGCGGGCGCGGGCGCTGTCGCGGGCGGCGAGGCCGGAGAACACCGCCATCAGCGCCGGCAGGATGGCGACGGCGCCGACCGCGCCAAATTCGGGGATGGTGAGCGAGCCGATTTTCTCTGGCCCGATGAGCACGACCGCGCCGGCAAGGCTGCCGAGGATCCAGAGCGCGGCGACGACCAAGCCAAGCAATCCGATCATCGCGCCGGGATCGCCGCGTTCGGCCTCAGGCGTGGTCGTGGTCATGCAGCACAAATCCATGAGCGCGGGGGCGCGCGCGTATGGTCAACGAGAACGAAACAAGTGCGGCCATTCAAGGGCGAACACGCGCCAACGCAAGCTAACGTTCAGAAAGATCGCGCGTTTGACGAAGTGTTTAACGGCCGTTCGTTTGGCAGGATTCGGCCGCGCAGTTCGGTTGCTCAACGTTGCGCTGTTCAAGCGTGACGCCCACCCAAGCCAGGGCCAAAGCGATCAACGCGTCGCGCACCATCACCAGGAAAGCCAACATCGCCCTCTACCTCAATGCAGCAACCGGTATGTGCGCGCTTCGCCAAGGAACCGCAAGGTACAGTTCGGTGTCTTTGCGCCGAATGATGAAGTCTTCGCTACGGCCTCGCGCTTGACCGGAGGCGGGGAGACGCTTAATTCGGGCGTGATGTTACAACATAACAGCGCGGAAGCCGGCAAGAAGGCGCATTTGGCTCATGCGGCGGTGATGAGCCTGCACGCTATTTGCTGCGGGTTGCCGGCGCTGGCGATGCTGGCCGTGGCGCTCTCGGGGGCGGCCTCGGGCGTGGCCTTATTCGCTGATTATGTTGGGGAAATGCACCGTTTCCTGCATGGACACGAATATTGGATATTGGCGGTTTCGGCGGGCCTCGTGGGCGTCGGCGGGTGGATGGAGTTGCAATCCAGGCGTCACCACAACCATGGGTTTCCGTGGCTGTTTGCGTTCTCGGTGCTCTGCTTCTTCGCGAACGTGACGATGATCCTGGTGCACCGCGCAACCTAAAGATGCAGGGATTGGCGTGGCGCGGCGGTTCTGAGGTCGCCAATGCGCCCCCAATGCGCCCCAAGGTTTAGCTTAAATTCACCCTACGCTGGCAGCGTCGCTCGGACCTTATTCGGCGCGGAGCCCGCCCTTTATGACGTCTAAGCCGACCAGCGCGATCACGAGCGCCGCAGAGACGCGCCGGCGAGAGATGCCGGCCTCGATCGCGCTGACCATCCTCACCGGCGGCATCGCCGCGGCGATCATGGGCGGGCCGTGGCCTGTCGGATGGGCCGCGGTGATGTCGGTGCTGCTCATTTTCGATACCGAACTCTATCGCCGGCTCGACATCGCCGAGACCAAGATCGAAGGGCGCACGCTGGTTGGGCTTTGCGTGTGGGCGGCGTTCAGCTCTGGGTTCTATGCGCTGCTGCCGATTACGCTTTGGCTGCACGGCGAAGCGGCGGGTGCGGCGGCGGCCATGCTGCTGTGGGTGGCTGGAGTGGTCCGGCACTTCAGCCCAGGCGCGTCAGGCGCGCTGCCGATCGCGGCGGCCGGCGCTGCGCCGCCGGCGCTCTCGCTGCTGGGCTCGCCGCTGATGATGGCGGCGATGTCAGCGCGGCCCGATTGGGATTTGGCGTTCATCGCCGCCGTCGGCGGCGGCGCCTTGATGGCTTATGTCACGCAGGCGCGCGTGAGCGCGTCCGACGCGGAACGGGCGCTCCGCGAAGCCAAGCGCGATTCAACGCAAGAACAAGTGCTCGCCGAACTTATGCTCGGGCAGGGCGCGACGGCGGCGATGCTGGTGGATCGCAGCGGCCGTGTCGTCGCGATGAGTAAGGCGATGCGCGACGCGCTGCTGGGCGCCGATCCGATCGGCAAGAAATTCGAAGACCTCATTCATTGGGCGCCGGATCGCTGGCGCGATGCGTTCGCGCGGGCGATGAGCGGTGAAACGGTGCGCTTCGACGAAGATGAAACGCGGCTGGAGACCGGCACGCGCTGGTACAATTGGGAAGCGCGGCCATGGCGCGATCAGGATGGCGACATCGTCGGCGTCATTTCGCACGGCAGCGATATTACGCCGCTTGTCAGAGCACGCGCGGCGGCCGCGGCGAATGAGCAGCGCCTCATACAGGCGCTGCGGATCGCCAAGAGCCTGGTTTGGGAGGTCGACTTCAAATCGCGCGCGATCAATTGGCATGGCGATGTGGAGGCGCTCTACAACCGCGCCTTCACGTTCGAGCAATTCATGGAGAGCCGCACCGGGTTTCTGCATGAAGAGGATCGCCTGGCGCTGCGCGATTACTTCAGCCGCGCCGGCGCCGGCGCCGGCGGCTCGATGGAACACCGCGTCATGGCCGAGAACGGCGAGGTGCGCTGGATTGAGGCTTGGGCGCAGCGTGTGCTGGGCCGCTCGGGGGGCGTGCGCAAGATCGTTGTGATTTCGAAGGACATCACCGAGCGCAAGCAGCAGGAAGCAGCGTTCATCGCGGCGATGCATCGCGCCGAAGAACAACTGAAATCGCGCCGTGCGCTGCTGGGCGAGACGGCGGCGGCGGCCGAGGCCATCGACGAAGCGGCGGTCAACGTCGCGGAGATGTACGAGCGCCTCGACAACATCATGGCCGAGATGAACGCGCGCGATGAAAAGCTCGCCGAAACGCTCGCCAACCTGCGCACCGCGCGCGAAGAGGCCGACGCCGCCAATGTCTCGAAATCGCAATTCCTGACCTCGATGAGCCACGAACTCAGGACGCCGCTCAACGCTATCATCGGCTATTCGGAAATGCTGATGGAGGAAGCCGAGGCCGACGGCCGCGACAACGACATTGCCGATCTGCAGCGTGTGCTGAGTTCGGCGCGTCAGCTGCTGCACCTCATCAACGACATTCTCGATCTCTCGAAGATCGAAGCCGGCCGTATGGATATTGCGGCGAGCGAGTGCGATATCGCCTCGCTGGTGACCGAAGCGGTCGCGACGGTGCGTCCGAACGCCGAGAAGAACGGCAGCACGCTGAAGCTCGATGTCGATCCCGCGATTGGCGCCGTCTACACGGACTCGTTCAAGCTCAATCAGTGCCTACTCAACCTGCTCTCGAATGCGGCGAAATTCACTAAGGACGGCGAGATCGCGATCAATGTGCGCCGCGAGGGCGAGATCGTGGCGATCGCCGTGTCGGACACCGGTATCGGCATGAGCGAGGACCAGGTGGCGCGCTTGTTCAATGCGTTCGTGCAGGCCGATGCTTTGACGGCGCGCCGCTATGGCGGCACCGGCCTTGGCCTCGCGCTCACGCGCCGCATCATGCAAATGCTGGATGGCGACGTGAACGTGGTCAGCAAGATCGGCAAAGGCTCCACCTTCACCTTGCGCTTCCCAGCGCAGCTTGGCGCTGGCCGCGTGCTGGCGCGTGTCGATGCGAACGCGGCGGCGGGGCAGGGTAATCAGCGGCTGGTGCTGATGATCGATGACGAAGAAAGCGCGCGCGATCTGACGGCGCGCTCGCTGGTGCGGCTCGGGTTTGAAGTGCGCACTGCCGCGACGGGGCGTGACGGTATCGAACTGGCGCGCAGTCTCCGGCCCAGCCTCATTCTGCTCGATATCAATCTGCCGGACGTCACCGGCTGGGATGTGCTCACCGTGCTCAACACCGGCGATGCCGGCGACATTCCCGTGATCATCCATTCGATCGACGACAATCGTCAGCGCGCATTGTCGTCAGGCGCTTGCGAACACCTGGTCAAACCCGCCGACCGGGACGTGCTCGCGGCCGCCGCGCTTCGCTTCGCGCGCACGCCAGAAACTCCGCAGCCGGCAGACGCACCGGCGACCATCGACGTAGCCAAGACCGCGTGAAAGGCCCTCCCATGCGTATTCTGATTGCTGAAGACCATCCCGATAACCGCGAAATGCTGACCCGGCGCCTCGAGCGCAAAGGCTATGAAGTGCACTGCGCCGAAAATGGCGCGGAAGCCGTGGACATGGCCAAGAGCTGCGCGCCCGACCTGATCTTGATGGATATCTCGATGCCAGTGATGTCTGGCATCGAGGCGACGAAAGTCATCCGCGCGACGCCGGACGTCAGCGGCGTGAAGATCGTGGCGCTGACCGCGCACGCGATGGAGAGCGCGCGCAAGGAATGCATGGATGCAGGCTGCGATGATTTTGCGACCAAGCCGGTGGACTTTGCGGGGCTTGTTGCGCTGATCCAGAAGTACGCGGCATAAGGTGCGTGGCGTCGCCCTTCGACGGGATCAGGGTGACGCCAACTAAAGCGCCGGTGTTTCAGTAGCGTCAGTCTGAGCTTGTCGAAGACTGCGCGGGCCATGAAAGCGGTGCACGCAAGGGCGAAGCGTAACGCGCGTCAAAGTTAGCGCATCTTAACTATCCAAATATTTCGATCTGCCCTGCGCTATTAGCGCGGCCTAAACGCATCTCACGGTAAATTGCGCCTCTGGTATGGGCACTTTGAGTGCAGGGGGGCGAATGTCCTCGGCGCAAGGCGATGACGGCGGGTCGATCTCGACGCGCCTCGGACGTATTCTGCTGGTCGACGACCAAGCGCAGAACCGTGACATGCTCGGGCGCAGGCTCGAGCGTCGCGGCTATGACGTCGTGCTGCGCGAAACCGCTGTCGGCATCGAAGACGCCATTTCCGAACTTGATATCGAACTGGTGCTGCTCGACTGGATGATGCCGGAGCGCTCCGGGCTAGATGCGCTGCACGGCATTCGCCAGCGTTTCGACGCCGAGCACGTGCCGGTGATCGTGGTGACGGCGCTGGACGACGGCGACATCGTCTCCAAGGCGCTCGAAGGCGGCGCCAACGATTACATCACCAAGCCGATCGATCTCAGGGTTCTGACGGCGCGCGTGAAGGCGCAGTTGGATCGCCGCCAGGCGGTGCTGGAACTCGATGCGATCCGCGATAGCCTGGAAAAGACGGTTCAGCAGCGCACCCAGGACTTGGTGAGCGCCAACGAAACGCTTTCGGCGGAGATCAGTGAACGCGAAGCGGCCGAAGCGCGCGCGCAATCGTTGGCGCGGCACGATCCGCTGACGGGTTTGGCTAACCGCCGTCACTTCCTGGAAGAACTGGACCGCCGGATCGCGCTGGTGGGTTCGGAAGAGAACGCCTTCGCGCTGATGTTCGTCGACCTTGATCGCTTCAAGCCGATCAATGACGTGCACGGTCACGCCATCGGCGATCAATTGCTGCAAGTGATCGGCACACGGCTGATGGCGTGCATTCGTGACGATAGCTTCGCGGCGCGGCTGGGCGGCGACGAGTTTGCCGTGCTGATTGAAGGGCCGGGCGGACGCGAGGCGGTGGCCGCGGCGGCGCGCCGGATCTTGCATGAATTGTCCGCGCCGATCCTGGTCAATGGCCTGAAGCTTACGGTCGGCGCCTCGATCGG